>NZ_QKQR01000060.1:0-16740 GCF_008042305.1 Bacillus sp. AY18-3
TATTGTTAGGATTAACACAATAGGAGACATAACCCCAACCCATATTTTACTTTATTTATCCATAATATGTATTGAGAAAGAATGTAAATTCGAATCCTTTCCGTCCCCCAACTATTGATCGTTTTTTTCACCTATTATAATTAGTTATTTAGAATTTCATAATAAAAAACTGTAAAAAAAATAACGAGTCCCTTAACGTACAGGAAGCGGTTGAAAAATATGTCTAAACGCACAATTTTCTTTTTTTTTGATATGGTGATCCCATCGCCATCAACCTAAGGTTTTAATTATCCCCATGACGAAAATTTCAACTTTTTACAATTATTCATGAGAATTCGGCTCAATTCTTTCGTTATGGACAACAATCAATTTCTTAAGTTGATGGTGATGGGGATTTTCCTATTTTTAAATAAATCGGGCTGATATTTTAAAAAAAAGAAAAAACTTACGTGAAATTAAAGTTATATAATCTTGGATTGATGGGTATCTAAAAGCAAAAATACTCAAGATCAAACAGGTCAATAATGTGCTATAATCTCATGTGTTGAGGTATCGATTGAAAAAAGATATCAGGCACATTAAATTAGAAAAGGAGAAGGAAGGATATGCCACTTATTGTTGACAGAGAACAGGTACGGCAGGAAATACTGCATGCACTTCAGCAATGTTTAGAGGAAAAGCCTCTTCTAAAGGTTTCTATGCGAGATATCGCAGCAAAGGCCAAAATCGCTCATTCAAAAATCAACTATTATTTTAATACAAAAGAGAAACTTCTACTGGCTTATATCGAATTTTTTGCTATTTCATATAAAACGGAGATTGAGCATTGGTACATAAAGTATAAACAAAATAACGCCAATCTCAACGAAAGTTCACAAACGATAGTAAAACATTTCATCAAAGATATGGTTTTGATAAGTCATCAAAAACAATCGTGGGCCTTCACGCAAATAAGCACTATGGGTCAATACAATACGGAAATAAGGTCTGCAATCAAAAATGTTTATAACGATTGGAGAGAGTCCATCAAACGTGTTTTGGAAGAGATTTATCGAGGCGAGGATGACCACATGGTATATAAGGCAGAAGCAGTTTTAATCATTATCGATGGGCTTCTTATTTATTCACTTCACGAAAAGATAGATGAGTCAAGAATAGACGCTGTGCTAGCAAATATTGCGCTGTGATTTTTTTGATTGTTCAAAAAACATTGACGAAACTTGATATGAGTAATATGATTTATTTAGTCCAATTGGACTAAATAAATCATATTGGAGGTCGCTTATGTCAAAAATTACTGTAGTTGGTTGTGGTGTTATGGGAAGCGCTCTGATTCGCGCGTTTATGAAAGCAGGTCATACTATTACCATTGTCGATAAAAATCCCACGGCAGCCAAGCCATTTGTAGCTGAAGGAGCTACGTTCAAATTATCATTGGATGACGCTCTAGATTGCGATTTCGTTCTGTTAAACTTACCAGATTATAAGATAGCAATGCAGGTTATTGAACAATGCAAATCGAAAGCTATCAAAGGGAAAATCATTGTAAACACTACTACAACAACCCCAACTCAAGCCCAAATTTTTGAGCAAATGATTAAAGACAGAGGCGCTATCGCCCTTGAAAGTGTGATTATTTGTTATCCTCACGATATTGGTACACATCGCGCATATCTTGTATATTCTGGCCCCAAGGAGGCTTTTGACCAAATTGAAGATCAACTTTTGGCACTTTCTTCGCCACATTTTGTTGGGACAGACATTCGCTTTGCAGAAATAATTGAGATGAGCACGTCAGCTCTGCAATTCGGTCTTTATTGGTTTGCCCTGCTAGGTTCAGCGCTTTGTATACGAAACAAATTACCTATCTCCGAGTATTGCAAACATATTAAGGCAGCACTTCCAGTGGTGGGTCACCAACTGGTTACCCACTTGCCTGATAATCTAGAAAACTACACTGGCAAATTCCAAGATGCTACCGTCGCATCCTTGGATGTTCATACGCATGGACTCCAAACGATAATGAAAACATTAGAGGATAATAACATTGATACCCGTGTATGTGAAGTTATGGAAAATCAGATGAAAGCAGCTATTGATGCAGGATATGGAAAATGTGATTTTGAAGCAGCAATTACTCAATTATTGAAATAAAGAATCTTCTTTAATCATCCTTGATCTTACATACATGATACAACCTGAGACTAAAAATAATATACTAACTACTGTATAATAATTGATTAATTGCAGTGATACCTACTATCAAAAAGTTAACTGAATAGGTGATGATTTATAATTTAGAGATGATTGTGTTATAATCTCGCCAAATTGCTATTAATCTAAAGAAATTAAATTACCCTCCAATGAAAAATACGCTATTCTTTCTGTAGAATCATAGGAAAGGATGGCGTTTTTTTATGTCTATTTCTATATCTGATGAATTACAATTATTTGCTCAAGAAATTCAAAGGTTTTTATCTCCAAATGCCTTACAGAATCTTGCTAGAGATGTTGGATTTGTTCAGCGACTGAGTAGTGTGTGGATGAGCCAAAAGGTTGCTACGACTTCTTTAACTCAGCTATCTAGCTGTTTAGAATCATCAACTGAAGTGCTTATCAGTCCTGAGGGACTGAATCAACGATTTAATCAGGAAGCTGTTCACTTTTTACAACAGCTATTAGCCAAACTACTAAACCAAAAATTAGCTTCATCTATGCCGATTTCTTCTCCGTATACATCTATTTTTAAACGTATTCGTATTTTAGATTCAACTGCATTTCAACTCCCAGATCCTTTTTCATCTGTTTATCCGGGTGCAGGAGGATGCAGTCATACAGCGGGGGTGAAGATTCAGCTTGAGTATGATTTATTAAGTGGACAATTCCTTCATATTCATACAGGGCCAGGTAAACAACATGATCGAACCTACGGTTCCCAGTGTGTCCCAACTGTAACAGCGAATGATTTATGTATCCGAGATTTAGGCTATTTTCATTTGAAGGATTTTCAACATATACAAGATAAAAAAGCTTATTATATCTCACGTATCAAATCCAATACACGTATTTATCAAAAAAATCCTAATCCTGATTATTTTCAAGATGGCAGAATTAAGAAAGGTACAGAGTATATCCAGATAGATATGGAGGTTTTAATGAATTCTCTTCAGCCAGGACAAACATGCGAAATATCCAACGCTTATGTAGGAATGACTGATAAAGTCCCAACTCGTGTGATTGTTCACCGACTAACAAAAGAACAACAACAAAAACGATTACACGATCAAACTGTAAGAGAAAAAAAGAAAGGAATGAAGTATTCCGCTCGTAGTAAACGACTTAGTGGTATCAATATCTATAGGGGTATTCTTTACGTTGGCAAATCGAGATTTTATTTAAAACGTGGAAATCATTCTTTCATATTCATCATTGTAAAAAGATAAAACGAAAACGATTAGAATGCCATTTGTATGGACAACTGATTGCCATTCTACTCTGTTCTTCTACGATGTTTCAAATGCGACAATTACTTCTTATGAAAAAGAAACAAGAATTGAGTGAATATAAGGCTATCTATATGATTAAAGATTACTTTCTTCTTCTTTTCCAAGCTATACAAAAAGACACCCAAGAGCTATCAAAGATTCTAATTCGCCTGTTCAACCTCATACAGCAAAATGGGCGAAAATCTCATCGGTACGAAAAGAAAACAGTCTTTGATATATTAGGTGTCGTTTACAATTGTACCATGTCTGATAATCAAGCGGCTTAATTCAAAAAAATGAAACCCGTCAGGGTTTATTTCATATGCAAATCTTTAAATTCCTTACACAAAAAAAGAAATAACCTCTACTATAATTGACGTTATATTTTCTTAGCTTGATAGCGATGGGGTAACGTCACGAAAATACGGATTTACAACGTTTAGGAATTTTCAATACTAAAAAGCCCAACTTCACCGTTAATTAATAGAGAAATTGGGCTTTTTCATTATTCCATAAGCATTTTTAAGTTATATTTAAAAACCATGTTTTGACATTGTCTAGAGCATGGTTTTTATTTAAACAAATATAAATCTGCTAAGTTAATTTTTTAGTTCATCTATTTATTGAATTCATTAACTGGAAGAAGTATTTAGGTTTATGAGTCTTATTTAGATTATACCATGCATGTAATGTATCTGATGCAAATACATCTAATTTTTTCAGTACTTCCATCGCAAATTCCAGAGGAGCTATTCCTGATGCAGTAACTAAATTCGCATCAGATACCGCAGATCCCAACTCATAGAACTTTTCTCCTTTATAGTTAGGACATACCATTTTAGTGTATTCTAAATTATTACTTGTATGCTTTCTAGTATCTAAGTATCCCATATTTGCAAGGGCCTCAGTTGCACCACAAATTGCAGCAACAATAGTGCCAAGCTTTAAAGCTTGGCCAATTCTTTCCAAAATAGGTTGATGAATTTCTTCACTCCAAGTAGTCCCTCCTGGTAAAATTAAAAGATCTTTACTCTCAAGAGTACATTCATCAAGGGAAATATCTGGTTTTATGCTCAGTCCTCCCATAGTAGTAATCCTTTCTTTATTAGCTCCTACTGTAATTACTTTTAAAGGTACTAAATCTTTTTTGAAATATCTTCCTGAGTTTAGTTCAGCAATTAAATATCCATATTCCCAGTCCGACATTGTATTAAATACATATAGAAAAACTTTTTTTGTTTGCATCCAATAACACTCCAATCACAATTGATATAGCTATTATAATATAACTTCCCTGACAGTTAACGTCAGGGAAGTTATCATACTTGATGAAATTTTATTAATTCCGACAGAACTTCAATAAGTCTTTTCTTAAGACTTATTGGCTCAATAACTTTAATAGATTTATTGTATGGTAAAAGTAAATAAGGTACATATGTATGTATAATATCTTTTTCAAGAAGAAAAACTGCTTGATTTGAAGTCCGTTCTTGTAAATAATGCCCTAAAAACCAATGTTGGCAAATATCAGCCAATACACTTTTATCCCCATTAATAACCAAAGAAATAATCCCTTCCTTATCTTCTATAGTTGGAAGAAGATTTTTTATAAAAAAGTCACGTGCTGAAAAATTTTCTGGCCGGTTAAACTTATTTTCGGTTAGCATTAAACTTTCAATTCGATCTACTCTAAAACTACGGATATCATTCCTAAGATGACAAAATCCAATCACATACCACTTATTATTCCAATAGATAATTCTGTACGGATCGACCAATCTATAATTTAATTGCTTTTTGCCACTTTTATAGTAAAGAATTTTTACTGAGTACCCGTCAGTTACGGCCTGCTCCAATTCCTTCAAAAAATGTTCCATAGAGAGTGAACTAAATCGACTTATTACTTCTAGACTACTTAAATGTTGGTTTATCTTTGCTTCCTGCTCTTGATTTGAGTATTTACTTAGTTTTGAAATGGCCCTATTTAATGCTTTACCTCCATAATATCCGGCTTCTTCTGCAAAAACAGCAGCGTGAAATAGTGAAGTTTGCTCTTCAAAATCAAAAAAAAGAGGAGCCTCAATAAAATTGTTCAATAAAGTGTATCCACCGTTATGTCCTGGTTCTGAAATTATAGGTACACCACTTGTTGAAATTGTATCAATATAACGATACACAGTCCTTATATTCATCTCTAACTTTTCTGAAATTTGTTTCGCAGTAATTTTTTTACCTGAGCGAAGCATCCATAGAATCGCTAACATATTATCAATTTTAGGCATATAATTCCACCTCTATATGGAATTTATTTTCTATTATATATTTCTGACTTTTGGTATAACTCATCAACTGTTCCTTTCCGATAGCTTTCTATATAATGAGGCCCTAGACACATTTGTAATTTCACAAATTTGATTTACAGTCATATCTTCCTCTTTATAAAGCTTTACTGCATAATTCATTCCTGCATGATTTTTATGGTACTTCTTTAACCGGCCTTTAAACTTTCCTTCTTTCTTAGCCAGTTCAATCCCTTCACGCTGCCGCATACGGATAAGATCACGTTCTAATAGGTTTACACCCGCCATAAACGTAATTAAGAATTGGCTGTAGGGATTATCTTCTGATAAATCTAGCCATGTATCTTTTAAGGATTTTAATTATCATCTTTATTATAATATTTAGTAACAACAATAGCTTCAATTATTATAGCGATACACACAAACAAGAGAATTATTTTGCGTCTCAAAACAAACCTTCTTATTCATTTTATTCTTTTTTAAATTGAAAATTTAGACGTTCCGCTTGTTTGATTTCCTCAATTACTTTACGAATTCCTTCTTCAATCCTTTCTTCCTTTACATTCGATACGTTTAACTTTAATAACTTTTCTTTATGAAAATTATTTAAATAATTTCTATCAACTGAATCGATACTTACTTGATTTTCTCTTAATTTTTTTATAAATGTTTCTGTAACTATGTTTTTCTGTATTTCTAAACAAGTGTGTATTCCCAATGTGTTTTGTCTATTATATGTAAATAACGATGGATTTTCATTTTTCACTTTTTCTAATGTTTCTGCTAGTTTTTTTGATCTATTGTAGTAGGAAGAATTAATTTTACTTTTATGACGGTCAAACATGCCACTCTTTATATAAATTTCTAAAGCCGCTTGAGATATCATGGGACTATCAATATCTAAAACCTTTTTATATGTATGGAAAGCATTCGCAATAACTGGCGGAATAACTGCTACACCGACTCGTAAACCAGGAAAAATGATCTTCGAATAACTTTTCAAATATATGACATGATTACCATGATCCAAGCTATATAACGGATCTGCTTTTGAATCCGTTTCTAAATCCGCTAAATAATCATCTTCCACTATAAATACATTATATTTCTTAGCCAATAACACGATTTTTTCTTTCTCATATTTAGAGTAAGAAGTTCCAAGTGGATGATGATATCTTGGTATTGTATAAAAGAATTTTATTTTACCTGTTCGAAAAATACGTTCCAATTCATTTAAGTCAATGCCTTCATTCGTGCGTTTAATACCGATAACAGGAATTTTGTTTATTTCTAGATATTCAATATATAAATGATACGTTGGCTGTTCAATTAATATCGTTTCATTTCCATTTGGGAACGATATAGAAGTTAATATTGCAAGTGCCTGCTGTACACCTGACGTTATAAAAATATTTTCTTCTTTAGTGAACACTTGGTAATTTGCCAACTGTTTTTGAATAACCGGAATTAAAGACGGTAACCCTTTTGGTGTCCCATATACAAATAAGTCATTTTTATATGTATCAATGGCTTTATTAATACAATGTTGAAAATCTAAATATGGAAAAACATCTGGATCTGGTGCTGAGGAAGCAAAATCAATTATCTCTTCATTTTCTACAACCTCCCCTGATTTTCGAACAACGTAGTAGCCACTTTGAGGGACGGAATATATAATATGACGCTTTTCTAATTCATGAAGCGCACGTATAACTGTTGCCTTATTACATTCATATTGCGTAACGAGTGACCTTATAGACGGTAACTTCTTGCCTTCTTTTATCTCTCCATGTTGAATCATGTTTTCTATATCATTTAAAACATGTAAATACTTATACATTATTTCACTCCCTTATAGAAGCACTAAAAAGGATTCCTCACTCTCATAGGCTCATAATAAAGCGAAAGGAAATTCATCCCTTCTATCACTTTAAAGTTTAACATTATTTCACATTTCCTTCTCTTAACAAGGAAATTACAATTAATAAATAGAATATCTCTATGAATAAATAAAAAGTGAGGGATATGTCATGCAGCGCTTAAATACGATTGATATTAGTAACGTTCTAGAATTAGAAAATAATCTTTCTACTTTATTAAATGAAGTGATTTCTTCAAAACTAGAGCTTGAAAACTGGTTAAAGAAACAATCTACATTCATTTGGGAAATTGAAGAACAATTAAGATCGCACTATATCGCCTTTCAATGTAATACAGATAATAAAGAAATAAAAGATACTTTCGAATATGATCAACAATTTGTACGACCTCTTATGAAACGTTATCAAAATGCATTTGATACTAAATATTTAGAATCACCTTTTCGAATGGAACTTGATCCAAAAACGTATAGCTTACTAGATAAAAAAATAAAGAATGCGCAGACATTATTTTGTGAAAAGAACATTGATTTAGAAGTAAACGAAGACAAACTCGTAACCGCGTACTTCGAAATTACAGGTGGTTTAACTGCACTATGGGACGGTGAAGAAAAAACAATTACTGAACTACAGTCTTACTTACAAGATCCGAATCGTAATATACGAAAAAAAGCAAAAACGCTCATTTCTGAAAAGTTCTTATCTGTTGAAGATAAATTACAACATATATTAAATGAATTAATCGTAATCCGTCATGAAAAGGCAAAAAACATTCAATTACATAATTATCGTGATTATATGTTTAAAAAACATGAGCGTTTTGATTATACACCTGAAGATTGCTATGAGCTTGCTGAATCTATTCGTAAGCATGTAGTGCCACTTCAAAATAAAATATTGCTAGAGAAAAAAGAGAAACTAGGAGTGGATTCGCTTCGGTTGTGGGATGTATTAGCTGTAGCTCCCAATCAAAAAGCATTAAAACCTATCGAAGATGCGAGCGATTTAATTAAAAAAAGTTCTCTTATTTTACACAAACTAGCCCCTGAGTTTTCCGCATTACTGGATCGTATGCACAAAAATAATTGCTTAGATTTAGAAAGTCGTAAAGGAAAAGGGCCTGGAGGATTTTGCGAATATTTACCTGCTTCTCAATTATCTTTTATTTTTATGAATCTCAATCATACACATTATGATGTTACTACTTTCCTTCATGAAATGGGCCATAGTATTCATAATGATTGTATGAAGCAGTTAGAGCTTCAAAAACATTTAGAAATCCCTTCAGAATCAGCAGAACTCGCTAGCATGACTATGGAATTGTTTTCGATGGAGTATTGGGATACTTTTTATGAAAATAAAGAAGAATTTATAGAAGCAAAATTAGATTTCTTTAAAGATATTGTTAAGTATTTACCACAAATGCTTATCGTTGATCAATTCCAACATTGGATGTATGAAAATCCTAATCATACAGCTAAAGAAAGAAATGAAAAATATTTAGAATTACATAACACTTACCAATCGAATGTAGTAAATATTGAGGGTTATGAAAATTGGATGGCAACTGGCTGGCTACCCGTACTACACATATTCGAAATACCATTCTATTACATCGAATATGCAATCGCACAACTTGGTGCGCTGCAAATGTATAAACAATATAAAGAAAACCCTAAACAAGCAATAGAAAATTATAAAAAAGCATTATCGTTAGGTAGCTCTAAACCTTTAACTGAAGTATATGAAGCTGCTGGCATTCGTTTTGATTTTACAGGAGAAATGATTAAAGAACTAATGTTATTTGTAGAGAGTGAATTAGAGTTACTCGAACAATTGTAAGACGGAAGCTGTTCCTATATATTAGGTTCAGCTTTCTTCTTTATTTTATTTATTAGTTCTATGTACTGAGAATCACCATATCCGATTGTCGGAAAGAGTTTAAACAACTTTGTTAATAATTCTCGAGTTGATAAATCTTTATTTTTGGAGATGAATTTCACTACGCTATTATCTTCTTTTAACATGTTTAAATATAAATCTATAGCTTGATACATTACAGGTGGTACTTTATGAGATGTTTTTTTATGATGTACTACTACTTCATTGTATATATAAGAATAATTTCCTATTTCCAGTTTATGTTGACTTACTTTAAATTCATCTTCTCTAAAACTATTTAAGTATACTTTCCCTTCATAACAAGACTGTTCCAGGTATGAAAGTATAGTAAGTAGATTCATTTGGCAAAACATATCTTCACCAAACCATAAAACAATGTATTTATACTTTTTCGTAAAAAGATTTTTTAACGGATCTATGACCTTTTTCGTATAACTTTCTACTGAACTGTTATGACCTTCTGCTCTTATTTTAATAAACTCTTCATCAAAGACTTGTGCAGTAGCCCTATTTACACACATTGCCTCATTAAACGGGGCATAATCAGACTCACCCATTAGCTTCTCCGTTTTAAATTCTTCATACATCATTTGACCATTCAATATGTTAAGTACATCTTTATCAAACAACTCATTATTATTGCTACGTAACTGCTCAACCTCTAATTTTCTAGAAATATTCATTTTGAACTCCTCTTTTTTATTTATATTGAGTTTAACAAAGGATTGAATTGGCATTTTGTTAAGTTGGTATTCTTTTGGATTCATTCCAAAAACATTTTTGAAAGCTCTACTATAAGCCTCTTGCGAAGAATAATCATAATCCAATGCAATATCTATTATCTTTCTATCATTCTTCAAATCCTCCGTAGATAGATACAGTCTTCTTAAAAGAATATAGCGCCTAATACTAATGCCTGTTACTTGGCGAAATTTAAAGGAACAATAATAAGGAGAGTACCCCATATAACGGGATAATTCAACTAATGAAAATTCATTTTTAAAATTGATCTCAATCCAATCAATCATCTGCTGTATATGTTCATTCATTTCCTTCACCCCTTATTTATAAGTATAAAAGAGATTCGTTTCTTTCTTTTGATATTTTTTGTGTTTTATAACATGAGCCATTCTCTAAGATCTTTAAAATTTATATGAAAGTATTAATTTTATTTTTTTAGCTATCTTATTTTTTCATACATTCTATTAACTTTTCAATTTAGCGTTAATTAGTATGATGGATACACCTTACCACTTTTTAAAAGTCAATTTACATCATATTTTATTTTAAAGGATTTCAAATATTAAACACGAATTTTGTAAATTAAGATTCTTTTAGTTCTCTAGTTAAAAAATATAAGTTTGGAAAGGACGCTACAATGAACGAGCTAGAAAAAGAAATACTTCAATTAATAAATGAACAATATTCGTTAAATTTTATTAACATTAAACCCATAACGAATGAAATGTATCAATGTCTTACAGAACTAGGTACTTACTTCATTAGAATTACAAACTACAAAACGTATGAAGAACAGTTAGAAGAAGTTACATATACGAACTTTTTATATCAAAACGGTTTAGCAGTTCCTCCAATAATACCTTCTCTTAATGGGAATTTAGTAGAAAAGTTAACATTAGACAAGGAGATTTTTGCTGTATTATATAAAGCTGCTCCTGGTATACATCTACCAAGGCGCGAATGGAATTCTAATATATTTAAAAAGCTTGGTAAACAAATTGGAAAATTACATCGTATTTCTAAAAGCTTTGAATAGACTAAACCGGTTAAGCATATAAACGACTGGTATGAGAATGAAGAATATAATTTTCTTAAGTATATCCCTAAAGAAGAAACTACTATAAGAGAAATTGCATCTAACGTTTTAACTTCTATAAATGAGTTGCAAAAATCCACTTCAAATTACGGCTTAATTCACAGAGATTTATGGTTAGAAAATATTTTAGTTGAAAACAATTCAAACATAACAATGATTGATTTTCAAGATTGCGAAAAACATTTTTACATATTCGATTTAGCAGTTCCTATTTATAGTGCGATAGAATATTCATTTGCTGGAAATGGGAATATCATTGACTATGAGCGTTCTATTACGAAAGCACTATTTGAAGGGTATCAAGAGGAAAATGAACTCCCTAAAGAGATGATAGACAAGTTTCCATTGTTTATAAAATTAAAGGAGATTTTTGAATATAGCTTAATACATATGTATTGGAATAAAGAAGAATTAACTGAGGAACAAGTACGGATAATGAATCTTTATAGGATGAAGATTGAAACTAAATATACCTATATCAATATTTAAAAATGCTGTTGTTTAACTACAAAGAAACTTTAGTTAAACAACAGCATTTTAGCTACTAGACAACATTTGTTTTATTACTTATAAATACTGATTCAATAATCTGTTTAAATACACTTCATTTTGCGGAGATACTTTCTCAGAAAATCTAGCTACAATAATAATAGGAGCCCATTGAAAGATCTCATCTCTTGTTAGATCGGTATTACTGCAATATATTTGTAAATACATTTCCGCTAATTCTATATGAGACTGTGCATACAATAAATATGTACGAAACACATCTGCACGAATATCACCTGAACTGGCATCTACCCAGTCTATAATTTTCACTTTCTCTTCCTTACTCAAAATTAGATTAAATGGATGGAAATCCCCATGGCATAATCTAGGTTCAAATTTTATTAAATGTAACTTATTCAATATATTTTCTTTTTGTTTTTCATCTAATTTATGAACAGATTTAATTTGACGCTCTAACCTTTCTCTCATTGGTTCCATTTCATCTATATTCACACGTATAGCATGAATCTTTTTTTGTTCATTAACACAAATACTAATGTAATGCTCTGCTTCATTTAGATTATTAAGCAGGAGGTCACCAATACTGTCGCCTTTTACGTATTCCATAATAATAGCCTGTCTATTTTGTATCTTTGTTACTTCAAATACGTTTGGAACTGGTAGCCCACATGAATAAGCGTATTTTTGTTTTTTTGCTTCATTCATAGACTCTGTATCTGGAAGATATTCGTTGAATAATTTAATAACTTTATTTTCATAAAGATATATCTTCGCTGTATTTCCTTTAGCTATTGGCTCACCTAAATTCAAGTTTCCCCCTCCTTAAACCATGTAGTATTCTACAACCTTATTTTAAATCCACTTCAATGTTAGAATATCCTTCTATTCATATAAACCCTATCATTACAAAAACATCTGAAATGAAAAAGAGAAAAATACGTATTGAAAACAGCTCTATAATTATAAGGCGACTTTAATGATGTTGATAATTTTTTGTTTCGTTTGACTTAAATAATTTTTATTTTTAGTAGAAATGAGTATACCAATTGGAATTTTAGAATTAAAATCATTAATCTTAAAAGATAGTACTTCATCATTCAAAATTGTACCTTTCGGGATAATCCCTATAGCATTTCCAAAAAGCATTTGTGGAATGAGGTTTAATGCACTACAATTGTAAATTCTTTTAAAAGACAAATTATTTTCCAACAAGAAAGAACTTACAGATTGATAGGAATAACAATTACTTTCACCTACAATAACGGGATAATCTATAATATCAAATGCCTCAACAAATTCTTTTTGTAATAAAGGATGCTCTGGATCATTCACTATAAATTCAATCTGTTCATCACATATTGCAATAAATTTTACATTTGATATATTTTCATTATTGCCACATACCGCAAAATCAATCTTATTATGATCTATCATTTCTGATAAAAGTGCTGTATTTCCTACTACAAAATCACAATGTATATATGGTTTTTCATCATTTAAAAACTTTAATATTATCGGTATTAACCTTTTAGCAACTGATTCTAATAGACCTATTCTCAAATTGCCTTTCTCTTCATTACTAATTCGTTGAGCTTGAGAAATGGAATATTCCCAATGCGTTAATAAATTTTCTACTTCTTCTGCAAAAAGTTTCCCTTCTTCTGTTAATCTTGCATCCCATCCTCTTTCAAACAAAAGAAAACCAATTTCATTTTCCAGCTTTTTTATATGTGTAGTAACTGTTGATTGTGCATAGTTTAATTGTTTAGCAGCTTGTGAAAACGTTCCTTCTTCAATAATTTTTTTAAATGTAAGTAATTCTTTCATTTCCATTTCGAACACCATCTTCATCGGTTTTATTGATAATAAATTAATATATTTTCAATTATACAAATGGAAGTATTGGAAGTAAAATGAAATCAAAAGAAAAGGAGTGCTATATTATGCCATTTGTCACTGTTTATCATCCTGAAAAATTATTCGATAATACGTTGTTAAAAAATGTAAGCAATCAAATTCACCATTCGTTAATTGAGCATTTCAACATTCCCGAAAATGATTATTTTCAAATGTTTTTACCTTATCCTTCTCATCAACTTTTTTATGATTCATCTTATCTTTTAGAAGGATCAATAAAACGATCCAACAATATGATTTATGTTTCTATTACGTGTGGGCCAGGAAGAACAATTAATCAAAAAAAGGATTTATATAAAGCGATAGCCACTAGTACAGCTAATATTCTACAAATCTCTACTGCTGATGTTTTTATTACACTACACGAGACACCTATAGAGAATTGGTCATTCGGTCAAGGTATAGCTCAAATGTTAAATCAGCATAATAACTAGGCTTTATTTTCCTCAAAAAAATAAACTTACCACCTTCTATAACTATATAGAAAGCGGTAAGTTTATTTTACTAGGAATATCGGAAGGAAACTTTGGTGTATGCGAGATAGTAAATGAATATCCCTGTTGAATAAATGATACTTCATTATGTTTACATTCATATGGAACACTATTTTTCTTCAAATTATTTTGTATGCGCTGTAAAAATGCTTGATCTGGTGTTCCGAAAGTAACGTGTACTTTCGGTGGTAAAGCTTTCATCGTAATTGGAATCCAAGGTCGCTGCCACCACGTTGCGACGACATAGGCAGTTCCACCTATAACAAAGTTGAAAATATCCCCATCTTCCATTGTTTTCATATCTAGATTTAATTTCAACCATTCCGTAAAAACAGGTACACTTTTAACGGGAAGACCGATTTCTCTTACATATAAAATGTTTAATGGTGAATGCGGTACTAATACATCTTCTTTAACATAACTATGCGCGATAATCTCGAGAAGATTTCCATCACCATCTCTGAAATATAAGTTGAATCGGCCGCTCTCTTCATCAATTGTATGACCATCTTTCCATTTCACAATGAGTAATCCAGACTCTTCAAGCCATCTTGCAGTTTCATGAAATTTTGAATATGGAATCTCAAAAGCGAAATGCGCAGGTGCAATTGGTTCATACACTTCTTGAAAGCTAATTGTTGTGTATGGCGTTACTTCAAATTGAATAAATGATGCTGTTTCTTTTTTTATTGGAAAAGATAATATGTCCCTATAAACTTGTTTTACCCCTTCTATAGAAACGGTTTGTAGCTTTATATCAGAAATATGTGTAATCATTTTACATCCCCCTATTTCATACTATCTATTCGTATTGTATTACACTTATAAATAGATAAAATCAAACGGAAGGATGGATTTTTTATATAAAAACTACAACTTTAGTATGAATATATTAGCTCCAAAAGTCTTTTTGTTTAATACTCACCATCAATAAGGGTGCATTTTTAAGTTTTTTTGCTAATTTAGAAACTGCTGAAGTAATACAGGATCCTCTTTTAAAAGTTCTGCTAAAAACATAAGTTGTGGGAAAGGTTGTAAAATTAACTCTTTATTCATTTTTTCTTTTAATATAGCAATTCCGCCTTGATTTATATAATCATTTAATGTTATTTTCCCAGTGCAAATTAGTTCAATATGATTCAATGAAAGTAACAGTAATCCATTCGTTTCAGAAGATGGTTTAGGTGGAATCTTTGAATAGGCAACATACATGATAGATAAACTTTCATCTGGACTATCAATAATTAATATTGGATTGACTTCATTTTCAACTTTTATTTTCTTAGATTGTGCACTCCAATTCTCTTTATAATATGTAGTTGGTGAATTCAATATAGTAATATTGATAGAAGCTTCTTCTTTCACTTCTCTTTTAGCGGTTTCTACTGCTGTTTCATCCGCTTCTTTATGTCCTCCAAGTCTTACTACACCTAACGTATCACCTTTACTCGTTGGGCCAACTTGAAAAACAAATAAATTCTTATACATTACATATGCACCAGATGTTCGTACATTCTTATCTATATGTATCAATATTTTTCCTCCTAAATTAACCATCTCACAAATCAGTTTACTATAATTATATTATGTTTATAAACTCTCTTCAATCCAACACACGGCATCAATTAAATTTTCCGCTATTTAATTTGGCACCGTTTCTATCCACGAATTTCTATACTTTGTTAATGAGCTTTCTCCCCATCCTGTTCGTACCAAAATCCTTTTCATATTCGCCCTTTCAGCTGAAATTATATCCGTACTCCCTGTATCGCCAATAAGAAAACAGTCTTTTAAACATAGAACATGTTCTTTCACAGCTTTTATAAGTAAACCTATATTCGTTTTTTACAGTCGCAACTTGTCTTGATATTTATGGATATATTTATAAAGAAAAAAGGCATATAAATAATGCCTTTTTTCTTTATCCTCACTTAAATGGAAAACAGACTTCTGTAACCCACTTACTAGGATCCGATTCCATCGCTGGGCTCACATGATAAATATTAAACATTGGTCCTGCTAATTCGTAACCTTCTGTCTCAATCCATTTTGCGGCTGCTTCATTTACGTTTGTCATTTGTTTATAACTTCCGCTTACTGTTATAGAAGCTACTTTGATTGGCTCTATTTTTTGAAAATAAACATCTTTTGTATTTTCATGCTTTCCTAAGATATTTAGCTGTATTTCTACATCTACATCATTTTCTTTGTATTCTTGATCATGGAAGACAGCGATACTATAACTCGGATGGGCCATACTAATATTTTTAATATGAATTTCTCGCATCAATATACTCCATAAATCGCCTTCACAATTATACGATGAAATAATCTTTCTAACACTAGCTACATTTCTTTCTGGAATTTCTTTTATTGAAACGTGGTAATCATAGGATAAATTTAACAGAAATATAT
>NZ_QKQR01000007.1:0-4238 GCF_008042305.1 Bacillus sp. AY18-3
ATCCCCCACTGATTATTAGTTGAACCAATCGGGCTTTTATGGGCAGTTGATCTCCGCTTAACTTCTTTGCTTTCGCTGAATTCTGAGGTGGGGGTCTTACTGCCCATTAATGCGGGATAAAAAGTTCCAATTGATACCTTAAGTAAAACGCTTAAGACTTTTTGTTATTTAATTACCTTATGTAAGTGATTGTAATATAATCACTTACTTTAGTCAAGTAACTTTAAATAAAAAATAATATCTCGAATTAAAAATAATAAATACAATTCATACACCCATTGTAACTTTATTATTTGTATAATGAATGTAGGGAGGGCAATTCATATTCAGAAAGGATTTACTCATGAGCACTTTAGAAAAGATTCAAACTTTTATTATTCTTTTTGCTGTTACATGCGGCATCGTACTCGGACAATTTAATTTGATACATATGTATGCAGAACAATTTATTGTCCCCTTCTTATTTTTCATGCTGTATGGATTATTCCTCAGCATCCCATTGACAGAAATAAAAAATGGGTTCCGCAATTTAAAATTTGCTGGAACGAGCCTTACTATTAATTTTGTATGGACACCTTTACTCGCTTGGGGGTTAGGAGCACTATTTCTTTCTGATCATCCAGCACTTTGGGTTGGATTT
Organism: Bacillus sp. AY18-3; assembly: GCF_008042305.1. Classification (NCBI taxonomy): domain Bacteria; kingdom Bacillati; phylum Bacillota; class Bacilli; order Caryophanales; family Bacillaceae; genus Bacillus; species Bacillus sp. AY18-3. The sequence continues at coordinate 641 of NZ_QKQR01000007.1, forward strand.
ATTATGTTAATGGTTACTCCATGTACAGATTGGTACTTGATCTTTACTGAAATAGCGAAAGGAAATGTAGCACTTTCTACTGCAATTTTGCCTGTAAATTTAATATTGCAAGTACTACTCCTTCCCATTTATTTATTTTTATTTGCTGGTGTCATGAAAACTGTAGCGGTTTCTGTTTTAGTAGAAAGTATTGTTATCGTAATCGTCTTACCATTTGTACTTGCACACGCTACAAAATTCATTATGAATAAAATGAAAAAAACTGAAACACTCGAGAATACACTCATTCCGTTTTTCAGCTCTGCTCAAATTGTATTTTTAAGTTTAGCAATCGTAGCGATGTTTGCATCACAAGGGAAATACTTACTACATAATATAAATGTCGTTTTACTATTACTCATCCCGGTTCTATTGTTCTTCATCATTAATTTCGTACTCGGACAATTTATCGGGCGCATAATGCGTTTATCTTATAAAGATACAGTAAGTCTAAACTTAACAACATTAGCAAGAAACTCACCTGTTGCACTCGCTATTGCTGTAACAGCTTTTCCGGACGAGCCTCTTATTGCACTTGCACTCGTTATTGGACCGTTGATTGAACTACCAGTACTTGCTTGTGTTTCACAAGTGTTGTTGCTTATTAAGAGAAAACAGCGATATACATAATAAAAAACGTCCTACTTTAGGACGTTTTTTATTGTCGAGAAATTATAGAATTATCTACTCTTATTCATTATTAAACATGAAATAACTGAAACTAAAAACGTAATGATACCAATTATAATAAATAAAATGGAAGCTGAAATTGACTCTAAGGAATACCCCGTTATTGCAATTCCAACCGGAGTTGATACTAATAATAACGAGTTTAGTAAACCATAGAATCTTCCTTGCACTTCATTTGGAATTAACTTTCTATACAGTACCCCGAAATATACATTACTCACTCCAAAAGCTATCCCTGACAGAAAATAATAAACTGAAAATAATATTGGATTCAATGTCGTACCCATTGCAGCGTTAAAAATCCCCATAATAGCAGTAAATATAAAGGCTGTTGTTATTGTTTTATATGCACGAATTTTTTTAGTAATAAATGCCCCAATTAATATCCCTATCGGAGATACCGCAAAGACGATACTATACCACTGCGTAGAAAGATCCATCTCTCTAACAACTATTACTTGCAGTGAAAGCATACACGCTGCTCCAAGTAAATTAATGACTGCAGCGCTCATTAGTAAGGTTTTCAGCGATTTATTATTATTATTATTAATGATAGAAAATCCCTCTTTAAAATCTTCATAAAATGGCTTCTTCTTCTCCACTTTCAATTCACGTGGGAATTTAATTTTCATCAAAATTAAAAACGATATAAAGAATGTAAGTGCATCTAACACAAATACTCCATGAAAACTAAAAATACTAATTAGAAAGCTCGCCATTACAGGAATTGCGACCGATATGATTTGTACTGAAATTTGTCTTAATGTAATAGCCTGTTGAATATGCTTTTCTTCTACATATGTTACTAATGCTGCGTTTGAAGCTGGTGTAAATAATGAACTACCTAATGATCGAATGATAAGTAGAAGTAATAATAGAATGTATAACATTTTATTATTAAATGCTATTACAGCAATTAAAATCATGACAATACCCCTTATCACATCTGCAACTATCATAAGTTTTCTTCTCGACATTCGATCTGCTAATGTTCCTGTAATAGGAGCAAACAGAATCGCCGCCGTTGCAATTGCAATATTTACACCCGAAACGAGTAATGGCGAGTTTGTTATTTTCATTACCCATAACGGTAAAACAAGTGTAACCATAGAATTGCCTATTAAAGAAATACAACTTGCTAAGAAAAAATAAGAAAAAACTTTATTTCTCCATATACTAGAGCTATTCTCTTTTATATTACTAACTTCACTATTCACTGTACTCTCCCTTCTACTCACATATTCTTCTTCTCCCTCTCTTCTTCACCACCCTTTAAAATACAAAAAACCTTCTTCAAAATAAGAAGAAGGTTTACTTATACCCATCTTCTTATCTTTTAGGATTTTTAGATCCTACAGGATTTAGCACCTTTATATAACATTAGGTTGCTGAGGTTTCAAAGGGCCAGTCCCTCCACCTCTCTTAATAAGAAGTCATTATTCAATTATCTAAATTTATTATATATTACATCAAAATACCTTTAATACATTTTTCTATACAGTTAACAAAACCTTTCTAATTAAACATTATAGGAAAAGTAAATATAACGAAAGCTGCCCAAAGTCCGTAGATTGGCAAATACTTCGTAACAGCATCTTGGATAGCTGTCGGTCCTGATTTGTTTTGTAGAAAACGCATATAGGAAAACATAATCCAAATGAGATTTGCCCAAATCAGTATGTTTACGCCTAAAACAGCAAGTCTATTAGGTGTAATCCCGTAAGAAGAAAGCCTAAATACGATGGCTGACAATGCGACAGTGTCAATAATAAGCGCCAGAACAATTAAGGCAAAATTTATATAATCTGAAATGCTCTTTTTCTCGTCTGAATCACTCTCAACGATAGAAAATATAGTAACAGCCAATACACCAAGGAGTATTCCGTTGAAGGCCATTAGGAAATTGCGGTCCAAGAATGGATTTTTCCCGACCCAAATTACCGTTATTAGATAGATAAACAATGTGATCAAGACAAGCGGACTAAAAATTTTAGATATGTATGGTGTAATATTTTTAGCAAGTTTAAGATTCAATGATACTAAGTATGCAGCCACTACAGCGAGAGCGGCAGCTCCAAATAAAACAACATTACTAAAATAGAACTCTCCTATATCCAAGTCAACGAAGCTAAATAATCGCATGGTGAATAATGCTAGTATCATTCCGCTCACTGCCATACTCGCGTAGAGAAGACCATATTCTAAATTAAATTTAATATACGCTAATCTTGTACTACCTTTTGAATATTCATTTCCCGTAAACGCAAGTCCCAATAAGACCCATAACAATATAGGAAGATGTAAATACGCAAGGATACTGCTGTCTTTATAATTTAATGGCAACATATTAAGATACAACCCGGTAATTAGGAACAACGCTGCAAGTAAGTAAATAATACTTTTTTTCGGAGTATTATTGTAAATAAAATAAGCAGCAATAAAGGGAATTACACCAAAAGCCAAGTTAATTGGAGCAATTGCTTCCTGCTCGACAAAGTGGAAAATGATTCTAGTGCTTAGCCCAGCTAGAATAGCTAACATGCCCATGAATAAGAAACCTTTTTGAAACAGCGATATTTTTTCTTTATTTGCCGTCTCCTTGAAATTCAATCTTTCATACCAAGCAGCTAGAAGCTGAGAATCAGGGTTTTCATCCCATGCTTGTGAGAATGACTTTTTAAAAGCTTTCGGGTCTTTTCTATACATTCTCTCCAACTCATGAGGGTTATCCATATTTTCAATAATCAAATTGTGATTGTTCATAGTTTTACCTCCTCTAATAAAAAACAGCGTTGTTAACTTTCTATAAAAAGCACCTCACTGATTTATTATGATATTGATTTTAATACACAATTTATTGTTTTACAAT
>NZ_QKQR01000008.1:0-232664 GCF_008042305.1 Bacillus sp. AY18-3
GCCAAACTGTTTTATTTTTTCTCTTCTTTAATTTTAATATTTGCTTGTTTATAAAAAGCTATTTTTTCTGTATTATAAGATTTCGTAAATTCATTAAACTTGTCTTTTTCTGATTCAATATCCTTATAAGATTGATTTACTACTTTTACCTTTTCACTAATATCTTTTAATTTTGTACCTTTATCTTGTAACATTGTATATAATTCTTTTTCTTGTTTTAACGATTTATTATAGCTATCATACATCTTGTTAAATGAATCTTGTCGTTTCTCATATGTGCTTTTCACTTTACCTGCTTGATCTTTCAATTTCTTATCTTCAATTTTCTTCACATATTTATCTACTGATTTCACTTCTTCTTGTGCCTTATTTAAAGATTCTTTTTCTTTTTTTAGCACTTTTTCTCGTTCATCTGTATTTTTCACTGCTTGGTTCAGTTTTTCCTTAACAGTTTGATTATTATCTTTTCCTTCTTGAACAATCTGGTTATATAATTCTTGTCCTTCTTTCTCTAAAGTTTCAAGTTTCTTTGCATCTTCAAACATTGTTTTTTCTTGCTTTGCAGCATTTTCAAACGCAACATATAATTCCTCTTCTGGTTTCGGCCCGAAACAACCGGCTAATAAAGTCATTGATAATGCAGTTACAATTGCTAATTTACTATACTTCAACATCTTTTTCCTCCTACTTATATACGATCATCGTGTAAAAAGCTATGAAAATTATATACCCTTCTATAAACTCCACACTCGCACCTTTTTTACGAAAATCATTGATATTATTTATTATACTTGTCAAATTGTATTACTTGAAATTACATTTTACGTCTTTGAACTCAATAGCAGTTTCGTATCCATCTTTACATATACTTTTACTTGGTACTTTTTAAAACTTGTTCATACTATGTATTACATAAAAGTACAACGGAATTCATCACAGCCATAATAATTTGAAGAACAACAGTAATAATTCACCTGATAAAGGATGTTCGTTGTTCTCTCACGTCTATCATTCTATCATTCCCTTTCCGCTTTCCATCAAATAATTTCTTTGTTCATTTTACACAGTTTAAATGCTAACTTGCAACAACTTACAATTATTCTTGTCATTCCCTAAAAAGGAAAAGTGTAGAGCATGCTTCCCTCTACACTTTTAAAATGAAACACATTGTGCAAAATGCATTGACACATCCATCATAATTATATGCTTATTCCATATATTTTTAAAGACTTTTATTACAATAAAAGTTCTTTTTGTAATAAAAGTCAAAAAAATGTTACATTAAAAACTTCTTCATATCATATTTCTTTAAATCAAAGTTTCACTCATTTTCTTACAAATCCCTATGCTGGTACAATTGATTTTGTGCCTTTCTTAACAATTCTTCAAAAGTTTTTCCTCCTATTGGATAACTAGCAGCTCCAAATAATAGCGTCATACTTAACAAACCATTTTCTATTTCACTTTCAATATTTTTCATTAATCGATTTGTTATTGTCGACTTTTCATGTCCGTTATCAATCGCCACAATAACATACTTATTTTCATCCCACCTAGTAACGACATCTCCTTTACGAATTGTCTTTACAATCGTACTCTCCAATTTTTGTACTAACACCTCCAATTTTTTTTCTTGCACTGTTTCTTTTAGTTCTTTCCATTCTTTCACAGAAAGAATGTACACTGTAATATTATGAGAATCCCGTTCTGATAAAGCAGCTACTTTCTCAAAGAAATCAACTACAAAATCATTACTTGCCATTCCCCCTACTTCCGTATCCATACGCCCACTCGCTCTTTTATCATACCAATGTCCAAAATAATAGCTGAGTATCATTTGCAATATATAAATAATAAAGACGGTATAAAATGATCGCGAATCCAGTTTTGTAATTACATCCTGAAGCGCAATCCATTCTGTAACTGCCACTGTATTCCCAAGTAATAACCCACTAATTTTCCCTTTATGTTTCATACTTCTCCTCCTTTCTATACCAATATATGTTTCTATAACAATTATGTTTTTCTACAAAATAAAAAATGTACATATTGAGTGTACATTTCCGCTTAAGCTTGTCTACCATTTCTATTCTATTTCATATATATACTATATATCGTTTTAGAAAGAGGTGACTTATATGCTACAAAAAGAGAATCTATCAGATATTATACGTTTACTAGCAGGTTTTCTATTATCATTAAAATTACTGTTTAATTCTTTCGGAGTGAACTTTATTACAAACGATCAAATTGATGCTATTGTAAATGTTGCTTCCTTTCTTTTCATTTTATATTTTGGTTATAAAAATAATTATGTAGGAAAAAAAGGAATCGAGCAAAAAAAAGTACTCAAAAAACACAATCTTCATTAAAAAAGGAACCTTTCTTACAGGTTCCTTTTTATCATTGCCGCACAACAACTTCATTTGTTTGCAGTGGACCATATGATACTCCTTTATATTGAAATGTATATGTAGCCTGAAATAATGCGTTTTTAAGTGCTTTATCTTTATTTGCTTTTATTTTACAAATTAGTTCTACCTTCTCATTCGGTAATAAATTATCAATCCGCCACCTTACAAGCTGGAACAGGAACTCACTCATCCCCTTATCAGCCTTTAATGAGTTTGGAATATAGGCAAAATAATCTCGAATCATATGACTTACTACAACTCGTGAAATCATTTCCATTCCTTTATTTTCAACTTCAATTCGAATAATAAGTATGTCATTTACATCATAGGTCATTTCATATGAAAATTTTTCTTTATACATACTACGGATTTGCAATGTAACTGCTACATTAGGACATTCATTTTCTTTTTTTGAGCCATCAATCCATAACACCGGTTGTAGCGGCATTGAACGCCTACCTTGATCTGAAATTCGTTTCCATATTTTCATAATAATATTCACCCCATTTCAGATGCATCATATCCATACGACCTTATTCTGCCTCTCCACACAATATTAATAAAGCTTGTTACAAACGATATATAGTTATTACTCTTTCTTTTATCCTATTCGACAATATAAAGAAAAAACCATTTTTCCTCTGTTAACAGAAGGTATTCTTACTGAAATATTTTTTTACAATTTCCTTCATTGACTTTACACCAATACTAAGTATTGCTCACTCTTTCTCTGTCCATACAACAGAATATTTTGGCGGAAGAAAAAGTTTGCCTTTTAGTCAAATTTGACTATAATATTCTTTATGGCTTTGTCAGTGCACTTATGTAAATTAATTTAAAAAACTATATTTCAAATTTTTATGCGCTGCACTCAAAACTTCATATAGTTTACTTATTATTAAAGGAGGGTTATATTTGGAATCTCAATTATCAAAAAAAGACTCCAACAATACAAAATTTGTTGTTGCAGGTTTATTACTTGGTATTTTAATGGCGGCAATGGATAATACAATCGTTGCAACAGCAATGGCAACGATTGTTGGAGACCTAGGAGGATTTGACAAGTTTGTTTGGGTCACGTCTGCATATATGGTAGCAACAATGGCAGGGATGCCTATCTTCGGAAAACTTTCTGATATGTACGGACGGAAACGCTTTTATATTGGTGGTCTCATTCTTTTCTTATTCGGTTCTGCACTTTGCGGGACAGCATCTAGTATTGAGCAACTAAGTATTTATAGAGCAATTCAAGGGATCGGTGGCGGTGCTCTTATGCCTATCGCCTTCACGATTATGTACGATATATTCCCACCAGAAAAGCGAGGAAAAATGACAGGGCTATTTGGTGCGGTTTTCGGGACATCTAGTGTATTTGGCCCTTTATTAGGTGCTTATATTACAGACTATATAAGTTGGCATTGGGTCTTCTATATTAATATTCCATTAGGAATTATCTCCTTCTTCTTCATTACTAAATACTACAGTGAATCTCTAGAATTTAGAAAACAAAAAATTGATTGGGCTGGCGCTATTACACTTGTTATTAGTATCGTTTGCTTAATGTTCGCCTTAGAACTTGGTGGTAAAGAATACGCATGGAATTCCACTGTAATTATCGGTTTATTTACAACAGTTGTTATTATGCTTATTATTTTCTTCTTCGTAGAACGAAAAGCAACTGAGCCTATCATTTCTTTCCATCTATTTAAAAAACCTTTATTCGCAGCTAGCCAAGGCGTTGCCTTTTTCTATGGTGCCGCTTTTATTATCTGTACAGTTTATATCCCAATCTTCGTTCAAGGTGTTCTCGGTGGTTCAGCCTCCAATGCTGGATTAATTTTAACACCTATGATGGTTGGCTCTGTAATTGGAAGTCAAACAGGTGGACAGTTAGCTTCTCGAACAAGCTATCGTAACATCATGATGGTATCTGGCATTTTCTTCGTAATTGGTATTTATTTACTAAGCACTTTAACAATGGATACACCTCGTCTACTTGTAACGCTATTTATGGTTCTCACTGGACTTGGAGTTGGTTTCTCGTTCTCAGTTTTAAGTATGTCTTCTATCCACAAGTTAGAAATGCGAGACCGTGGTTCTGCTACATCAACAAACTCATTCTTCCGTTCACTCGGTATGACTCTTGGTGTAACGATTTTTGGTACAATTCAAAACCATATTTTTACTACTAAATTAAACACTGTGTTCCCTCCAGAACTAGCTAAATTAGCTCCAAAAGGCGGAGACACAAGTTTCTTATTATCACAAGGTGCTACCGAGAAGATTCCAGCTGAAATATTAACTGGTATTAAAGATGCTCTCGCTACCTCTATTGCCAGTACATTCTTCTGGGCACTGATCCCGGCTGTACTAAGTGTTATTTGTATTTTACTTATGGGAAATGAACGCCTCTTTACAGGTCCAAAAACGAAACAAAAACAAAAGCAAGTAAGTTAATATAGAGAAAAGAAACGGCATATCCCTTTATGAAAACGGATATGCCGTTTATACTATGTATAAAGTTTTTATTTATAGGAGTTGAGACAGCATGAGCATGAAACTAGTCATTCTCGGCTTGCTACTCGAAGGGGATAAACATCCATATGAAGTGCAGCACATCATGAAAGAACGACAAATGGATTGTTATATTAAATATGCAAAAGGATCACTTTACTACGCCTTCGAGCAATTAGAAAAGCAGGGTGCAATTCGTATTACCACGATTGTTCGAGATACGAATAGACCCGATAAAACAATCTTTCATATAACAGAAGAAGGTAAACGGTTATTTCACACGTTACTATTAAAACAATTCGAGGCAAAAAATCAAATATATAAACCAATTTATTCAGCACTCTCTTTCGCTCATTTTGGTGATGATCAAGAGTTAATTCCTATTTTAGAAAAAAAGAAAAATGATACCGTTCAATATTTACATAAAATGCAAACTATATATGATTGTAGTAAAGGACAAATTCCACGTGCACAACTATATATTTTACAAAGCGTTATTGAACATATTACAGTTGAATTGCAATGGTTAAACACCCTCCTTACAGATGCAGTTGCAGGGCGACTGTCGGAAATTGATATAGATACAAATTAAACTTATAAAGAAGAAACTATAAAAAGACAATAAAGTTATTTCTTTTTACACCCTAAAACAAGCATCCCCCGTTCTAATTTAGGACGGGGGATGCTTGTTTTATTTTCGCTATAAGATACTTATTTCACTGCACTCAAAAATATAACAAAGATTTATTTATCACCGGCATCCCATAATAGAAGATTATTTCTTAAAATTCTATATAAAAAGGTTGTTGATTTTCATCCAAACTGTATTCAATTCTTTGTCTGAAATTCATAAAATTCACCATCTCTAACGCCTGCTCAATAGGATAGAACCCTACTTCCAAACTTTCTGGTGTAGTCGTTAATTTACCTCCAACTGGTCTAGCTAAAAACAACGTATTACATATTGAATGGTTCACATTTTGGAATACCCCACAAAATTTTAAAACTTCAATATCAACACCTGTCTCCTCTTTAGTCTCCCTTATTGCAGCATCCTTCAAAGACTCTCCTTCTTCAACTTGTCCACCTGGCATTTCCCATCCTCTTCTAGGTCCCTTAATTAATAAGATTTCTTTTTGTTCATTAATTACAATTGTCGCTGCTGAAACTATATGTTTTGGTGGTGAATAAATATTTTGTGTACTTTGTTCCAATTGAAATTCCCCATTTCTATAAACTTAGTATATGTATCTTTATACAGAAACCTTTTTCTTTCTTGTGATAACTTACTATTTCAAAATGAACCATTCAATCCCCTTCCTCATTCCAGAACATGGATTAATTTTCAAATAACATAACTAGCATCTTAGCTCTGTACAAGTACATACTTCTTTGTATGTTTAATCGTACTTACTTTCAATTCCTCTTACTTTTCTTCGCCTTATAAAAACCAGAATAATCAGAATAATAAAAATAAAAAACTTTAGAATTTTCTTATTTTAAAACAGTAGACAAAATTCCAAAAATTGTGTTAGAATTTGTTTCAATATCATATCGCTTGTTAACTTCCTTTCAAAAGGAAAATAGGTACACGAAAATTTTGTTTCGTGTTTAAAAGGGAAGCTTGGTGAAACTCCAACACGGTCCCGCCACTGTAAATGCTGAGATTTCTTTTCTATGCCACTGTGAAAACGGGAAGGTAAAAGAGGTTATATGAAGCATAAGTCAGGAGACCTGCCTGTTTTAACAACACTGATAGATTCACGGATGATGATGAGGTGTTAAAACAAAAAGGAAGGCTTATTTTCTATGCCTTTATGCTTTTTGTTATAGGTATTTCCTAGTAAACGGAAATGCTTACTTTCAATTAGGGAGGAATTTAAAATGGCAATTCAAACAAGTAACTTAGGTTATCCACGTATCGGACTACAACGAGAGTGGAAAAAGACATTGGAAGCTTTTTGGTCCAATAAAATCGATGAAGAACAATTTTTAACAAAGATGAAAACAATTCGCCTTCAACACGTAAAAGTACAGCAAGAAAAAGGGATTGAACTCATTCCAATTGGCGACTTTACATATTATGATCACGTTTTGGATACTGCTTATATGCTAGGATTTATCCCATCACGTTTTTCTGAGTTTACATCTTACCTTGATGTATATTTCGCAATGGCGCGTGGCTCTAAAGATCACGTAGCTTCTGAAATGACAAAATGGTTTAACACAAACTATCATTATATCGTTCCTGAATATGAAGAGGGATTACAAATCTCTTTAAAAGATAATCGTCCACTTCGCTTATACGAAGAGGCAAAACAAGAATTAGGAGTAGATGGAAAACCTGTTATTTTAGGACCATATACTTTCTTAAAATTAGCTAAAGGCTACACACAAGAGCAATTTGCTACGATTTTAAAACAGTTAGTTGCACCTTACGTACAACTGATTTCAGAACTACATGCAGCTGGTGCACAAGTCATTCAAGTTGATGAACCGATTTTTGCTTCTTTAACGAAAGAAGAAGTTCAACAAGCAAAAGAAATTTATGAAGCTATTCGTAAAGAAGTTCCAAATGCGAATCTTCTTTTACAAACATATTTTGATAGTGTAGAAGAAAACTATGAAGAAATTATTACATTCCCTGTATCCGGTATTGGATTAGATTTCGTTCATGGTAAAGAAGGTAATCTAAATGCTATTTCAAAATATGGATTCCCAGCTGATAAAACTTTAGCTGTCGGTTGTATAGATGGCCGTAACATTTGGAGAGCTGACCTTGATGAAGTTCTGACGTTATTTACAACGTTACAAAAACAAGTCCAAACGAAAGATTTCATCGTTCAGCCTTCTTGTAGCTTATTGCATACGCCAATTGATAAAACAGAAGAAACTCACTTATCCACTGAGCTATTCGATGCGTTAGCATTTGCAAATCAAAAATTAGAAGAGTTAGTTCTTATTCATTCCGCTCTTACTCAAGGTACAGAAAGCATTAGTAATGAGCTGGAAACATACCGAAATGTACATCATACAATTCGTTCATCTGCTGCACGTAACCGAGAAGATGTTAAAGCAGCACGAACAGCACTAAAAGAAGAAGATTTTTCACGTCCTCTTCCATTTGAAAAACGATACGAATTACAACAAGTTGCCCTGGAGTTACCGTTATTACCAACAACGACTATTGGTAGCTTCCCGCAAACAACTGAAGTTCGTCAAACTCGAAAAGAATGGCGTAACGGTGTTATTTCAAATGAACAATATGAACAATTTATTGAAAAAGAGACAGAAAAATGGATTCGTTACCAAGAAGAAATTGGTCTTGATGTTCTTGTACATGGTGAATTCGAAAGAACTGACATGGTCGAATATTTTGGTGAGCGCCTTGCTGGTTTCTCATTCACTAAAAACGGTTGGGTACAATCATACGGTTCTCGCTGCGTAAAACCACCTGTTATTTATGGCGATGTTGCCTTTATTAACGGAATGACTATTAAGGAAACAGTTTATGCACAAAGCTTAACAGAGAAAGTTGTAAAAGGAATGTTAACTGGACCTGTTACGATTTTAAATTGGTCCTTCGTTCGAAATGACATTCCAAGAAAAGAAGTTTCGTATCAAATTGCATTAGCTCTTCGTCACGAAATTGAACTACTTGAATCTTCCGGAATTCGAGTAATCCAAGTCGATGAGCCAGCACTTCGTGAAGGAATGCCACTAAAAGAAAAAGATTGGGATGCTTATATTACATGGGCAGTACAATCCTTCCTTTTAGCAACTTCTTCTGTAGCAAATGAAACACAAATTCATACGCATATGTGTTACAGTAACTTCGAAGATATTGTTGATGCGATTCGCGCATTAGATGCAGATGTGATTTCTATCGAAACATCAAGAAGTCACGGTGAATTTATTGACACATTAAAACATACAACATACGAAAAAGGCATCGGTCTAGGTGTATATGATATTCATAGCCCACGTGTACCGAGTAAAGATGAAATGTATAAAATCGTAGAACAATCTTTAGAAGTATGTGATCCTAAATATTTCTGGATTAATCCTGATTGTGGTTTAAAAACGAGAAGAACGGAAGAAGTTATCCCGGCTTTAGAACACATGGTGCAAGCAGCAAAAGATGCTCGTTCCCTGCTAAAAACAAACGCATAACAAAAATGGGTTATCCTCAAAAAGGATAACCCATTTTTTATTCTTTACTTTCAAAAAAGAATTCGTATTGTATTTTATATAATTCATCATCTGTTGGTTCTTCAAGAGGAGTTGCCTGTAATACAACCGTATACTCACCATTCGGAATAGGGATTTGGAATTTATTCGAAAGAATACTTGTTACAACGATACATTCATTTTTAACTGTAAAAGGAACTGTAACCGTTCTAATCACCTCTTCTTTCTCAATATGTTTCCCAGGGGTCACTTTTACTTCACAAGTATAATCAGAGAGTGCTTCAAAAATAACAGTTCCATCCGCCTTCGCATAACCTCTTTCAAAATCTTCATCCGTCCAGTCTACGTAAGGCTGATCACCGTCATAGTTCATCAACATTAATTGCGAATAAGAAATTGTTAACTCCATCGTTCCCCTTCTCCTTCATTATGAAATATGCAACTACTACTTTACGTCAAATTTCACACGCGTACCATCTGGGTATTTATCTAACTTATTTCCTACCCAAGACCCTGCTCCGCGGTTATCTGCTGGACTTATATATTCAATATGTGCTCCTTTTCCGCCTTCTTTACACATCGCCATTGGCCATTCATCACGATCATACCCTTTTTTTGATGGGTATGGAGCTAACGATAATTTTCTTCTATCCGCAGCACCACCACGGTCGATTGTACAAACTTCTGAATGTCCTTCTTTTATAGCATCCGTAATATGTTTCCCTGTCTCTGGATATCGCTCTTTCGGAAATTCTAGAACTTGATCATATGCATTCGTTTTTTTGATACTTGTTTCCTCTGGAACAAGTACTTCATAAACCGCTACTAAAATAGAAAGAATTGCAATAATTGAAATGATAATACCTTTTAATTGCTTCATGTATACCTCCATGCTTCTACCAGTTTCTTTTCCTCAGTTATTATAACAAACTTCTCCTGTATATGTTTTCAGACATTATTTTAGCTCTTCTTCGCCATTCCGCCAAAAACTCTCATTTTTCTTCATCTTTTCACTAATGCTGTAGAAAACTAATAACCTTCCGACATTCTTTTTTAAAGGAAGTCCTCATAAAAGATTGAAATGATATATACGATACTTTTTGGGGAGGAAATAACATGGAAGCTATCTATAAAACGAAAGATGTCACGAATAAAACAGGCATCCCAAAACATATAGTCCGTAAATATAGCCAACTGTTAGAGGAACATGGTTATATCATTTCAAAAACAGCTGATGCTCGTATTTATAAACTGGATGATTTAAAACTATTGAAATCTATACATGAAAGAGCTGCTAAACTGCAAGAAGATATTTCAGAAACGATACCTATTATTTTAAAAGAAAAAGAGGCCCCGCCTGTACCCGCTATACAAGATAAGCAAGAAATACAAACGAAAGAAAAAGAAGATGGGCGTAACTTTGAGGAGTTCATGTTAAAACTTGAAATGCTCGCTCAATTAAATGAAGCAATTATTCATCAAAATTCTACCCTTATTACCCAAAATCGTTTAAAAGATGAAAAGCTAGATGAATTGATGCAACAAGTTTATGTAAAAGAAGGCTCTCAAGAAAAAATGCTACAAGAGTTAGTAGATCATGCCGCTCAAACAGATGCCCTGCAAAAAGAAAAGATGGACTTATTAATGAATCATATGTATAAACGAGAATCCAAGCAAGAGGAAAAAATGAATAAACTCGTAAATCAAATTTATAATAAAGACAGCAACCGGGATGCACAACTTATGCAAGTGATTCGCGAAATTCAAGAAACAAAAAGATTAGTCGCAGCTTCGAAAGAACAAAGTTTTTTTCAATCATTTAGAAGTTTATTTAGCCGATCAAAACAAGAAAAAACATCTGAATAAAATAATATTTTTTTCCTATATAAAATAAAAAGTTACCTGCCATCGGTAACTTTTATTCCTTATTTCTTACAGCTGGCAATATAATAATCGCTTCAGTTCCTTTCCCACTTTCGCTTTTATATTCCAGCGTACCATTATGCGCTTGTAAAATACTAAATGTTACCATAAGTCCTAATCCTGTCCCTTTTTCTTTTAAAGAATAATACGGTTGTCCCAGTCTTACTAACTGTTCTTTCGTCATTCCAACACCACTATCTTTAACTCTTATTACTATCGTTTCATCTTTTTGCATAGCCGTTACTTTTAAATATCCTTTATTTCCTTGGATTGCTTCAATACCATTTTTAACAACATTCATAATAGCTTGCTTCAATTTCGTCTTATCACCGATCGTATAAAGACTTTCAGAAATCTCAACTTGCAAATATACACCTTGCATCGCTGCAAATGATGACATAAGAGTTGTCATTTCAATTAATTGAGCGGATAAGCAAATGTGTTCTTTTTTCTCAATTTGCGGCCTTGCTAAATTCAAATAATCTGAAATAATTTGTTCTGCCCGATCCAATTCGGCTAATACGAGACGCATATAATCCTTATTCTTCACATCTTCCGTACTTTCTAACAATTGAATAAAACCACGAACAACAGTGAGCGGATTTCGAACCTCATGTGCAACACTTGCTGCCAACTCACTTACAATATTAAGCTTTTCTGACTTTTGCATCTCTGTACGTAATATTGCATTTTCGTTTAAATATTCTGTTAAGTACACTTGAAATACCATAGTCATAACCATAATAAGCGAAGCAAATATATATCCGCTATATAAGTGTGAAATGTGTGGTGTAAACCCCGTTTCTAACAGAACGTTAATCATACCAATCACTAAAGAAACAAGTACGTACAATGATGAAATCATAAATGCTAAAATTAGCTTCTTATCCCTTGAAAATAGAGACCATTTCTTTGATAAAAATAATGGAACTATCAATAGAAATATTACTTCTATGACCGGAAGAAGGCTCATTCCCTTTAGCGCCCATTCATATGCAACAAAAATAACGGCCGGGATTAAACCAACAATCCCACCATATAAAAAACCACTAACAATCGGGATTGGGTGAAAATTATACCCACAAATGTCACCAAAACAAATAGAGTATGTCATGGAGAGAATGAGTGTAATGCTGGATAAAAACATAATAAAGTAGCGGTTCGGCTTCGGAGGCATTTCTTGATAACGATTTAAACGAATCGCTTCATATAAAAATAGTGGCAAAATAATGATGGCAATTTGGATCATTAAATCACGGATCAGCTCCATAGCCTCTCATCCCCTATATGTATTTTGATATGATTATATCATTTTACGGGTTTATTTGTTTTAAAATTTTGATTTTTCTTAACATATTTGTTAATTCTTTGTTAACAGCACATAATAATTGTTACAGATTTTCGAAATGAATGTAAACCCTGTACCAAATTTCTGCCTGACAGTATACAATGAATACGGATTACAAAGAAAATAAAAAATACTTCATGAGACGGACAACTATAGCAAAATACAGCATATAATCCATACTATCTATGTTTACAAATAAGTGATCATTATTTTAGTAGGAGGAAGATAAATATGGCGGGTACTACGCTTGTTTTAAAAGAAGAAAATTTGGTCGTTCTAGAAAATGTTGAAAAATCAGTATATGAAGAGTTACAGCATAAAACCGGAGAAGAAAATTGCACATGTGCTGTGAATGAATCAGTTGTTCACCTTGGCAAAGTATCCTCTGTACTTTGGAATGAAGATGAAATAGATTGGGAGTACGGATATTAAAAAGTCGCTTACAGCGGCTTTTTTTCTATTATCCCTCTCTTTCTACATAACATATACGCAAGCGAAATCATAGAAAATATGTTAAAATGAAATTAATTTTCAAACGGAAGAAAGGGAGATACAATGGAACAATTCATTAATCCTAGAGTGAAGGACATCCAAATTTCTGGAATCCGTCAATTCTCTAACATGATTCAAAACTATGATAATCTTATCTCTTTAACAATTGGACAACCCGATTTCCCTACGCCTTCTCTCGTAAAAGAAGCGGCAAAACGGGCTATTACAGAAAATTATACAAGCTATACACATAACGCTGGTTTACTAGAATTACGCAAGGCAGCTTGTAACTTTGTAAAAGATAACTACGATTTACAGTATTCACCTGAAAACGAAACCATCGTTACAATCGGTGCTAGTGAAGCAATTGATATTGCATTCCGAACGATTTTAGAGCCAGGAACAGAAGTTATTTTACCTGTCCCTATTTATCCAGGATACGAACCAATTATTCGATTATGCGGTGCTACACCTATTTTTATCGATGTTCGTGAAACTGGCTTCCGTTTAACAGCCGAAGCGCTAGAAAATGCTATTACAGAAAAAACAAGATGCGTCGTACTGCCATATCCTTCTAATCCAACTGGTGTAACTTTATCAAAAGAAGAATTACAGGATATTGTAACTGTTTTAAAAGATAAAAATATTTTCGTCCTTTCTGATGAAATTTATAGCGAACTTGTATATGAACAAAAGCATACATCTATCGCTCATTTCCCAGAAATGCGTGAAAAGACTATCGTCATTAACGGTTTATCAAAATCTCATTCTATGACTGGCTGGCGTATCGGTCTATTATTCGCACCAAGCTATTTAGCAGGACATATACTAAAAGTTCATCAATACAACGTAACGTGTGCTACTTCAATCGCTCAATATGCTGCAATTGAAGCATTAACAGCTGCTAAAGATGCACCAAAAATGATGCGTCATCAATACAAGAAACGCCGCGATTATGTATATAATCGACTCATTCAAATGGGCTTAACAGTTGAAAAGCCAACAGGTGCATTTTACTTATTCCCATATGTTGGTCATTTAACATCTTCATCATTTGATTTTGCACTTGACCTTGTCAAAGAAGCTGGACTAGCTGTCGTTCCTGGAACTGCATTTTCTGAATATGGTGAAGGCTATCTTCGCTTGTCCTATGCGTATAGTATTGAAACTTTAAAAGAAGGCTGTGATCGATTAGAGGCCTTTCTACAACAAAAAGCTAAGAGTTAAACTCTCAGCTTTTTGTTGCATAATGATCGCAAGTTTGGCGCTTTAGTAATTTATGAGGAATAATAATACACTTTGCAGTAGACTCTGCATTCTCTACTTTATCCACTAAAGCTTTTGCTGCCTCATATCCTAGTTGATAAATATTCACATCAACTGTCGAAAGTGGCGGACTCGCAATTTCTGATAATAAAGCATTGTTAAAGCTTATAATGGAAACATCCTTTGGTACAACGAATCCTTTTTTAGAAAGAGCACTTAACACACCAAGTCCAATTAAATCATCCGTTGCCACAATTGCTGTCGGTGGTTGCTGTAGTCCCATTAACTCCTCAACGGCTTGTTGACCACTTTCCCTCGAAAAATCAAAATGTAAAATATACTCTTTTGGTAATACAATGTCCGCTAATTTTAAAGCATCACTCATACCAGCCAAACGATCTCTCGTTACAAGTAAATCTGATCCACCGCCGATGAACGCGATTTGTTTATGACCTAATGAAATCAAATATTCTGCTACTTCTCTTGCAGCTGTATAATTGTCATTATCTACATATGTAATTTCATCTTTTCGATCATACGGTTTCCCAATTAAAACAAACGGGAAATTTTGTTTATGCAAATATTGAATAATCCGATCATTCTCTCTTGAATATAAAAGAATAATGCCACCAATTTGGCGCCCCTGTACCATCTTTACAACACCATTAAAAATTTCATCTTCCGTCTCACCTGTCGACATATAAAGCGCATACCCTTCCACATGTGCAAATGAACTAATCCCTCTTATAACTTCTGGGAAAAACGGATTTTGAAAAGCTTTACTTGCAGAACTTGGCATAACAAGACCAAGTGTTTTTGTTGTTTGGTTAGCTAGGTTTCTTGCGTTTAAATTGGGATGATACCCTAGTTCACTCATTACTTTCCGAACACGACGCTTTGTTTTTTCACTTATACTTGGATTATCAGCAATTACACGAGAAACGGTAGATGGTGCTACATTCGCCTTCTTCGCCACATCTTTAATTGTAACTGTCATAAAAATCCCCCTCCTCTCACTTCTCTGCCATTTTGTTATATATTTTAATCTTGCACCCGTTGCAAGTAATAGGAGCAATCATAAACTTTCATTGATTCTATCTTGTAATACCTATCATATTCTCCCTCTCCATGTATTGTAAGGGATATAGCTCTTTTTTCCTATACTATAATATACTATTTATTTCACTTCTTTTCATATGTGATGTCAAATCTCTTTTCATCTCCCTATAAAGCTTTTTATAGGGAGATGAAAAGAAAAATGGGACATAATGTCCCATTTTTCATCCTTTCGTACCTCCAGCAGTTAAACCAGAGATAAAGTATTTTTGTAGTGATAGGAATAAAATTGAAATTGGGATTGCAATCAATACTGAACCCGCTGCGAACGTTGTGAATTCATTACCAAATTTCTTCGCTACCATTTCATATAACCCAACTGCTAACGTATAATTTTCTGGTGTGCGCAAAATAACACTCGCTAAAATGAAATCTGTAAATGGACCGATGAAAGTGAATAACGCCACAACCGCTACGATTGGCTTTGCAAGTGGCATAATGATTTGCCAAAAAATACGGAAATGTCCTGCCCCATCCATACGAGCTGACTCATCCAATTCTTTCGGAATCGTATCAAAATATCCTTTCATAAGCCATGTATTCATTGGAATTGCCCCGCCTACATAAATTAAAATTAATGCAAGGTGCGTATCGATTAACCCTGTTAACTGTGCTAATACGTATAGAGCGATTAGCGCCGCAAAGTTTGGAATCATTTGCAGAATTAAAAATGTTAATAAACCATTTTTTCTTCCAACAAAACGGTATCTTGAAAATGCATAAGCAGTAAAACTAATTGCTAACACTGAGAAAATCATCGTTATAACACTTACTTTTAATGTGTTTTTATACCATAGTAAATAATTACTATTCTCTAAATCTAATAACTTACGATAATGATCTAACGTTGCATTTTGCGGAATAATACTTGATCCAGATAAACTATCACCCGGATTAAACGATGAGCCAATAATCCATAATAATGGATAGAAAATGATGGCACACATTACGAAAATAACGAGATAACTTAATGAGAGACGTAACATCTTTTGTCTTTTAATATTCATTTACATCATATCCTCTTCTTGGAATGATTTTGTTCTCTTAAATTGCCATAACGCAACTGTAATAACGATTAACGATAAGATCATTGTAAGAGCTGCCGCTTTCCCGTACTGCGCCGAAGTCATCGTTAACTTATAAATCCATGAAATTAAAATATCTGTTCCACCTGCGTCTTGTCCAGCTACAGCAGGACCTCCGCCGTTAAATAGATAGATGATACTAAAGTTATTAAAGTTAAACGTATATTGCGTAATTAATATTGGTGCTGTTGCATATAGAACAAGTGGCAATGTAATTTTACGAAACTGTTGCCAAGCTGTAGCTCCATCTACTGTAGCAGCTTCATATAATTCCCCTGGAATCGATTGCAGTATACCTGTTGTCATTGCAAAGACGAACGGGAATCCAAGCCACGTTTGAATCATAATTAAAGCAATTTTTGCCCAAAATGGATCTGTCATCCAAGCAATCTTTTCGATTCCAAATAAAGCTAATACTTGATTGTTAATTGCTCCAAATGTCTCATTAAACATACCAGAGAAAACAAGAATAGATACGAATGCTGGAACCGCCCACGGTAAAATGAAGATTGTTCGAATAATTGCCTTCCCTTTAATACCAGGCTGATTTACGATAATCGCTAAGAAAATACCAAGCGCAACTTGTAATGTCGTTGCAACGAATGTCCAAATGACAGTCCAAGAAAATACGCTTAAAAATGTCTCTCTCCACATCGGTAATGTAAAGATATCAATAAAGTTTTTGAAGCCCACCCAATCTACTAATTTAGCTGGAGGAGAGTGGTATAAATCATAATTCGTAAATCCAATTAAAATTACGAAGATGATTGGAAATACAACTACAAAGATAAGTAATAGAAAACCTGGTGAAACCATTAAATATGGAAAACCTTGATCTAGTAAATTACGGTATTGCTCTTTTACAGAGTTTAAAGGTGTTCCTATATCACGTTTCTTCCCGTTTTGGTATGCATCATATAAATTAAATGCATATATTCCGAGTCCAAAAACGATGACGATGAGTGCCAAGATTCCTTCTACTAATAGAAAGACAGAATGATCACGTGGAACTTCTGTACCTAGCGTTACAATTCCCCATAATCCCATATTTAATAAATCAGCAAAGGCTACAATAAATGAACCTGTTAATACTAGAAAAATAAGCCCTTTTACAAATTGCTTATTATACATTTGGCCCACGCCTGGAATGATAGATAACATGGTTGCCATTTTCCTATGCTTTGAACCGTTTAAACCGTTTGCTGGTTCCATAGATGTTTGCATGTTCCTTCCCCCTTTTTTCTGGGAGAGAATTCATGCCCCTCATATGAGAGGCACGAATTTCACCTTATTTTTTCTTACTATGATTTGCCTCAATATTACCTTTAATTTGCTTCACTGCATTGTCAAGTGCTGCTTTTGGTGCCTCTTTTTCCGTAACAACTAATTGAAGCGCATCTCCAGCTGGTTTCCATACTTCTTGCATTTCTGGAATGTTCGGCATTGGAATTCCATTTTCAGATTGTGTTGCAACTGCTTTTGCAGCTTCATTATCTTTAATGATTGAATCTTCCATTACTGCTTTTACTGGAGGAATTTCTTTTGTTTTCTCAAATCGAATTTTTGCGTTCTCTTCATTTGTTACCCATTCAGTGAACTTTGTAGCTAAATCATTTTGTTTAGAGAAACTTGTTACATGCCACCCTTTAACCCCAACAAATGTTTTCATTGGTTGACCGTTTGGTAATTTCGGCATTGGAGCAACGCCATAATCAATTCCGTTCTTTTCCATTGCTTGGAACGCCCATGGACCATTCATGATAGATGCTGCTTTTCCTTCGTTAAATAGTCCATCAGCAGCAGGTCCACCCGATTCACCGATAATACCTTTCGGGAATAACTTTTCTTTGTACCATTTTTGAAGATATTCAGCACCTTGTACTGCCCCACTATTATTTAATCCAACATCACTTGCATTTGGCTTTCCATCTTTTTCACCAAACACATAACCACCCATACCTGCCATGAATGCATTAGCAAAGTA
The DNA here is from genome assembly GCF_008042305.1 of Bacillus sp. AY18-3. Classification (NCBI taxonomy): domain Bacteria; kingdom Bacillati; phylum Bacillota; class Bacilli; order Caryophanales; family Bacillaceae; genus Bacillus; species Bacillus sp. AY18-3. The sequence goes on from NZ_QKQR01000008.1 coordinate 18,334, forward strand.
GAAGTTATCTCCTAGTGTTAAAAACCCATACTTGCCATCCTTCGTAAATTCTTTTGAGAAGTTAAACAGCTCGTCCATCGTTTCTGGTGCTTTTGGCATTAATTTTTTATTGTAAATAAAGACTGGTGTCTCAATTGCTTTTGGTAAACCATATAATTTCCCGTTATATGTCTGTGCTTCTATTGATGATTCAGTAAATCTACTCTTCACAGCATCATCAGCTTTCACTTCAGAAAGTAAACCTTCTGTTACTGCGTTTCCAATTTGATCATGTGGCAATGTTACAACATCTGGTCCCGTCCCCGCTGGTCCATCAAGGCGTAACTTCTTCACTTGATCTGTCATTTGCATTTCAACGACTTTTACTTTTACTTTATATTTTTCCTCAAAACTTTTCACTGCTGGTTCTAAACCAACACCTTTTTTATCATCTTCCCAAACGAGAAGATCGTAATCTTTCTTCGCTTTACTTTCTTCTTTCTTCCCTGAATCTTTCGGTCCACATGCAGATAACATACCAATTAATAATGCTGAAACCGTTAATAATGATAATGCTTTCTTCATCCCAAAAACCTCCCTAAATTGTATATGTACCTTACTAATTGAAAACGTTTGCATTAAATGGTTTAATAGAAGCACAAACAATATCTCAATCTATGAAAACGTTTGCGCTATTTGTCTCTCATTATACATTCTTTTATTCATTTTGCAAATATTAATTTTAAAATATTATTACTACACTCCTTATACATTGACTTTATATGAAATGAATACTACTCTTATAAGCAATATTAAAGCTATGCAAAAAGCAATCGTTTGCAACATATACTTTATTATTATACTTAAGGGAACAATATGCATGGAGATATTAAAGGGGGATTTTCTATATGCTTAAAGAAGCTATTTATCATAGGCCAAAAGATAATTACGCATACGCTTATGATGAAAAAACGATTCATATCCGAATACGTACTAAAAGAGAAGATGTTCAAAGCGCCACTCTTATTTACGGTGATCCTTATGAATGGAAAGACGGGAAATGGATTACATCAAGCACACCGATGAAAAAAACTGGTTCTACTGCATTGTTTGATTATTGGTCCATTTCCATCGAGCCTAAATTTAAGCGCTTACGTTATGGATTCGAATTAAAAAATGATACAGAAACGCTTATTTATGCAGAGCGAGGATTTTTTTCCAGTATTCCAAATGATGACGTTGGTAACTTTTTCTGTTTGCCATTTATTCATGCAAATGATGTGTTTCAAGCACCTTCTTGGATTAAAGACACCGTTTGGTATCAAATTTTCCCAGAACGGTTCGCTAATGGAGATCGTGCACTAAATCCAGAAAACACTCTTCCTTGGGGAAGCGCTGAGCCAACTCCAACTAATTTTTTCGGCGGAGATTTTGCTGGTATTATTCAAAACCTCGATTATCTTGTTAAGCTTGGAATTTCGGGAATATACTTCACACCTATTTTCAAAGCACATTCAAACCATAAATATGACACAATTGACTACATGGAAATCGATCCGCAATTCGGGACGAAAGAAACGTTCAAAGAACTCGTTCAGGCATGTCATACACACGGTATAAAAGTAATGCTCGATGCCGTGTTTAATCATAGTGGATACTTTTTCGATAAATTCCAAGACGTACTAGAAAACGGTGAGAAGTCTGCTTATAAAGAGTGGTTCCATATTCATGAATTTCCAATTGTAACGGAGCCACTCCCGAATTATGATACTTTCGCGTTTACACCGTATATGCCTAAATTAAATACAGCACACCCAGATGTAAAAGAATACTTACTTGAAGTAGGGCGTTATTGGGTAAGAGAATTCAATATAGACGGTTGGCGCCTTGATGTAGCAAATGAAGTAGACCACAGCTTTTGGAGAGAATTCCGCAGTGAGATAAAGGCATTAAATCCTGAAGTATATATTTTAGGAGAAATTTGGCACGATGCACTTCCATGGCTACAAGGAGATCAATTTGATGCTGTAATGAGCTACCCTGTTACAAACGCTCTACTGTCTTACTTTGCTAATGATTCCATTAAAGCAAATGAATTTATGAAACAAATTACAGAATCTCTACATTCCTACTCTATGAATGTAAATGAAGCAGCGTTTCATTTATTAGACAGTCATGATACACCAAGAATATTGACAACATGTAACGGAGATAAAAATAAGTTACAGTTACTTTATGTATTCCATCTTTCCTTCATCGGCTCTCCTTGTATTTATTATGGAGACGAAATTGGTATGGACGGTGGTATGGACCCAGATTGTCGCAAATGTATGGTTTGGGATACGAAAGAACAAGATCATCTATTATTTACACATATACAAACATTAATTTCATTACGAAAGCAATATAAAGCATTTGGAGGACATGGTACTTTCCAATTCATCGAAGCAAATGATGAACATAATTACATTTCTTATACGAAAACATATGAAGATGAAACTATCTTTTTCGTTTTAAATCCGACTAACAGTGATGTTACAGCTTCACTCCCTCTCCATGTTACTGGAAAGAAAATTATTAACATTTATACAAACGAAGAATTTTCAGCGGAAGCAAGTGTATTACAAGTTACACTTCCTCCATATGGATTCTCAATCTTAAAATGGTAATAAAAAATCCTTATGCCAAGGTGTGGCATAAGGATTTTTCTTATTTTAATTTAAATACCATCGCTTCATATGGACGTAATACAATGTTATCTATCGATCCACTCTCTACGTCGTAATTGTGTATTAATAACTCTGATTCACTATAACTAATGTCCTTAGGCAATTCAAATACACATTCTTCCGCCGTAAAGTTTGCAATAACAAGAAGTTTTTCTTCTTCATATGTTCTTACGTATGCAAAAATAGAAGGATTATTATCTAATATTAAATCATATGATCCGTACACAACTATTTCATTATTTTTGCGTAGGTCAATTAATTTTTTATAGTAATAAAAAATTGAATCTTTATTTTGGATTGCTTGTTTCACATTGATTTCTTTGTAGTTAGGGTTTACCGTAATCCAAGGCTCACCTGTTGTGAATCCAGCATGTTCTTTATCATTCCACTGCATCGGTGTTCTAGCATTATCTCGGCCTTTTATATAAATAGACTGCATCACTTTATCTATATCTTCACCGCACTCTATCACTTTTTCCTTATACATATTTAACGTTTCAATATCTCGATATTCATCAATCGAATCAAATCGAACGTTCGTCATTCCGATTTCTTCTCCTTGATAAATATACGGTGTTCCTTTCATCATATGAAGCACCGTCGCTAACATTTTCGCAGATTCAATGCGATACATTCCATCATTACCAAAACGAGATACAACGCGTGGCTGATCATGGTTATTCCAATACAGGCTATTCCACCCTGTATGCTCTAATGCTTTTTGCCACTTCGTTAAATTCTCTTTTAAAGTAAGAAGTGAGCATGGTTTTACATCCCATTTTCCGCCTTCTCCCGAATCTAAATCCATATGTTCAAATTGGAATACCATCTGCAGTTCTTTTCGTTCTTCTCCAGTATACATTTTCGCTTCTTCTGTCGTTACACCAGGCATTTCACCAACCGTCATAATATCATAATGAGACAATACCTCTTCATTCATTTCATGTAAATATTTATGAATGTTTGGACCGTTCATAAAATGCTTATGACCTGAAACATACCCCTCTTCTTCGGTTTCAACAGCTGGTAATCCCTCTTCTTTAGAAATAAAATTAATAACATCCATACGGAAGCCATCAATTCCTTTTTCTAACCAAAACTTCATCATTTCATAAACATCTTGTCTTACCTTTTCATTATCCCAATTTAAATCCGGCTGTTTTTTAGAAAACAGATGTAAATAATATTCATCTGTCATTTCATCATACTTCCATGCAGATCCACTAAAAGCTGCTCCCCAGTTGTTCGGCTCTTTTCCTTCTTTTCCAGGATGCCATATATAGTAGTCTCTATATTTATTATCTTTTGATTTACGTGATTCAATAAACCAATTATGTTCATCAGAAGTATGGTTAACAACTAAGTCCATCATAAGTTTCATATTACGTTCATGCATTTCATGTAATAGCTCATCCCAATCTTCCATTGTTCCGAACTCATTCATAATTTTACAATAATCACTTATATCATAACCATTATCATCATTTGGAGATTCATAGACCGGTGATAACCAAATGACATCAATCCCTAATTCTTTTAAGTAATCTAGCTTTGAAATAATCCCACGAAGATCCCCAATACCATCACCGTTACTATCCATAAAGCTACGAGGATAAATTTGATATACTACACTTTCTTTCCACCACTGTTTTTCCATTATGCTACCCCATTTCATTAATAATTCGATTTTCTCTGTTTTAAGGCGCAAACGTTTTCATTAATGAATGATAACAGATTCTATCTTAATTTAAAATAGCGCTTACAACTTTTATTCTTATTTTTCTAAGAAAACATACGCAAATTACTAATATTCCTCTAATAAATGAAAACGTTTTATTTTTTTTGTTTATTTTTTGAATCTATTAGTTTATAATGAACTCAAAGAAAACGTTTGCATAATTTTTCTAGGGGGCAATACCATGGCAGAATTGAAATTAGAAAACATTTATAAAATATATGATAATAATGTAACAGCTGTAACAGATTTTAATTTACACATTCAAGATAAAGAGTTTATCGTATTTGTCGGTCCTTCTGGATGCGGAAAATCTACAACATTACGAATGGTCGCTGGACTTGAAGATATTTCAAAAGGAGAGTTTTCAATTGATGGTAAGCTAATGAATGATGTCCCTCCAAAAGATCGCGATATCGCAATGGTCTTCCAAAACTATGCTTTATATCCACATATGAGCGTGTATGATAATATGGCATTTGGATTAAAACTTAGAAAAATACCAAAAGATGAAATCGATCGTCGTGTGAAAGATGCAGCAAAAATTTTAGGACTGGAACAATATTTAGATAGAAAACCGAAAGCGTTATCTGGTGGACAACGTCAACGTGTTGCGTTAGGGAGAGCGATTGTTCGAGACGCGAAAGTATTCTTAATGGATGAGCCTTTATCCAACTTAGACGCTAAATTACGTGTTGCAATGCGCTCAGAAATTTCTAAATTACATCACCGTCTTGGAACGACAACAATTTACGTAACACATGATCAAACAGAAGCAATGACAATGGCTTCACGTCTCGTTGTTATGAAAGACGGAAAGATTCAACAAATCGGAACTCCAAAAGAAGTATATGAAACACCTGAAAATATTTTCGTTGGTGGATTTATTGGCTCTCCAGCAATGAATTTCTTCCGTGGTAAATTGACTGAAACCGATTTCGTTATAGATAATTCATTAAAAGTCAAAGTAACTGAAGGAAAAATGAAGATGTTACGTGAACAAGGCTATGTAAATAAGGAAATTGTTTTAGGTATTCGTCCTGAAGACATTCATGATGAACTATTATTTTTAGAAGCTTCACAATCTACTGCCTTCACAACAAAAATCGAAGTTGCTGAGTTACTAGGTGCTGAATCTATTTTATATATGAAACTTGGAGATCAAGATTTTGCAGCACGTGTTGATGCAAGACATACATTTTCACCTGGAGATCAAATTAAACTAGCATTTGATATGAATAAAGCGCATTTCTTTGATAGTCAAACTGAACAACGTATTCGTTAAAAAATAATTTTCCTCTGTATAACATACAAAAAAACCGTCCACATACTTTGAGGGCGGTTTTCATTATTATACGAGGGCTTCTACTGTATGAAATGATTGTCCTTTCGTGCCAATAATACCGAAAATCGGTAAGTCACTCAGCACCACTTCTTCTTGCTGTTTCATAAAAGATGACGTTAATTGTTTTATCTCTATCCAAACGTCATTAATACAAAGTACATTGGAATCGTTCTCTTGTTGGCGAGAAAAAATAGAATCTATTTTATATAAACCAGCATTTTGAAAAAGCATATCAATGCGACTAAATGCATTCAAAGTAATACTGATAACGCGTTGCCAATCTCCTTGCTTTCCCATATCATAGGATACAAAAAGTGCTTCTCCGCCTAGATTCGTAATTTCCTCCACTGTTGCTTGTCCACTTTCTTGATCAATGTCCGTCACAATTACTTTTGCGCCTTGTTTAGCCAACAAAAGAGCTGTATTACGTCCAATACCGATGCCACCGCCAGTTACGATAGCAACTTTTCCTGCAAGCTTCATTTTCATTACCCCTTCTATAAGTCTTACCGTCATTCAGTATACTCCTTTATGAGATTAGTCTGCAAGCAAGAAAAGTTGCTTATTAATTTGTAAGCGATTACTTTTTTACTCCTTCTTTTTTCTTACTATTACGCTGATCGAAAACTAAACCGATGAAAATTAAAATCCCCCAAAAGATTACGCTACCCCCAGTCATTTCAATTTCCCCCTTATTATATAAAGATATTATTTTAATCATTATAACATTTTCTTAATTTTCAATCTATTGAAACCAAAAATGATATGGATTAACTTTTTCTTATTATATATCCTTTAAAATATATTTATATAATTAAAAAAGACCTTCTTATTTTATGTATAAAAAGGTCTCTGTTTTATTATACAAGACTTATCACTTTTGTTTTTGTAATTAAATCTTGAAAACCACAATTATCTTTGCGGAATAACATCATATATACGTTACATAATATCGGAATTCCAAGTAGCAATATGTTCGGTAATAACAATACAAAAAATCTTATAATTAATGTTTGTAATGTTAACTTTTCACTCTTCAATGAAATTAATTTTATTCTCGTTACCTTTTTACCAAGTGTAACACCGTTCCAAATAAAGGGTACCAAAATAAAATATATCGCCATTAATATAAAAACTACTGCGAGATCATATCTATAATCACCAAAACTAATATTAAAGCGATTAAAAATAGCACTATAATTTCCGGTCATAATAGCTACTACTGCACCATACATAACCGAGATTAAAAACATGTCAATTAGGGAAGCACCTATGCGATTCATTACAAGCGCTGGACGATGCATCTTTAACTTCATTTTATGTCGACTCCTTCATATCCTTCTTTACCCGTCTCATCGTACCACTTCTAAAAAACATTGTAAACTAGCGTTTCTCTTACTTTTCTTGTACAATGTGTTACAACAGCATTGTAAAGGAGGTTCCCATATTGAAAAAATGGATAATCCTATTCGTCGCATTCCTATTAGCCGGTTGTGCTGGAAATACAAATCATATAACTTATACGATTAACGATGAATACGAACTCATACGTACTTCTGGAAATGCATTTGAACTTTTCCCATCGCAAGATGCTGTATATGCCACACAATACATTCCTGCAAAAATTACAGACATAGCTTGGGATGATAAATACATTATTGCAAAACAAATTGAGGAAAAGTCAGATCCGAATAACCCTGACGGAGCAATTGCAAATAAAAAAAGTGAGCATTATTGGATTATTGACGTAAAGCATAATAAACGTTTTGGTCCTTATAATGAAAAGCAATTTAATGAACAAAAAGATGCATTTAAAATTAAGGTACCTTTTCAAAATGTAGATTCATACATAAAAGAAAAGAAAAAACAGTCAGCATAATATTTTTAACGCTGACTGTTTTTTCTTTTATGTTTTTAAAAATCCCCTACTCAGAAAGTGAGATATTAAAAGTTTGTGCCTCTTTTACAACATCTTGCGTTTCTGTATCTGCTGCGACTACATTATCTGTTGTAAACTTAATATCCTTTACCTTTTCTTTTCCATCATCAAGTATTAAGCCGATAATACCATCTCTTGTTTCACCAGGCTTATAGTCTTCCCTTGATACATTTTTTGTACCAACGAGCGTATCTTCATCATATAAAAAGTTTTGAGTTGCTACTTTAAAATGTTGCTTATCATTAATCGTAACATCATTCATAGAGAAAAATTGCATATTTTTATTCCCGCTATTTTCCACCTTATATGTAATTTCAACGTAACGAATCGTATCACTAATCTCTGTACCACTTATCGATGCATATAACTCCGCATCTTCTTGACTTACTTTATCTCCTAATCTACGCTTTACTTCTTCAGGAGTTAATGCCGTAAATACTTTTAATGCATTTTTTGCATCTTTACTCATCTGCGATAAAGAGATTACTTTTACATCTTGTATGTGAATTTTCATTGGTGCTACTTCAAATGTTTGATTTACAGATTGAATCTGTTCTAACTTAAAAGTACCCCACCCTGTTTCTTTCACTTTTTGTCCTACTTTTTTCAGCTCACGCCCACCATATTCTTTTGTTTCAGGAATAGATTCTTTCTTCTTCGGTTCAACTTTCTTTTCTTCTTGATGGAAGCAACCACTTAACATAAGAAGAAAACTACATAAAACAAAAATATTTTTCCATGCTTTCATCATATAATTTCTCCTAACACTATCATTCATTAATATAAATTAGTCCTTTGCTTTGTAGACTATAGAAACAATGAGAATTCCACAAAAGGAACTTGTCAGTCCAGATACTATTATACCCCCTATTTGGAAAATATGAAAATAGGGATCTACGAATGCGTGAACGATAAATACTAGAGCTGCGAAAATGATTACCGAAACCCAATACTTCCTTTTTTCTGAAGCTATCATAATATCTTTCCCTGTTTCATCTTTATACTTCCATAGTACATATAATAGTAATAAGAAACCAACACATGTACTCCCGTGTTGCATATATTTATATACTGGGATACTATGTAATCCTCTTTGTAACAATGTTATCTTCGTAACAAAATAGCCTGTATTATGAGTAAATGCATCCCAAACGACATGCGTGAGCATACCAAATAAAGCAGAATAGCAAAATACAAAGAAATCCTTCCATGTATGAAGCCCCCACCTCTCATCTACTGCATATGCAAAATAGCCAGCAAATGGTTTAGGTAAATGTGTTATAAACGGCTTTTTTAAAATGTAATGATACATATATGCTAACAGAAATACAAGTGGTAAATTTAAATATAAGAATCCAAGCCATGTATGCCCAATAACACCATACGGTCTAAAGTGTAAAAAATATTCAAAATCAGGCGCCATACTGCCTAATATAAGAGCCGTTACTGAAATATATTGAGAACGTTTTTTCACAAAAGGAAGAACTGCTGCTGGATGCGCAAATGTAAACGGCATGTTTTAACTCCTTTTCATATCTTCAATAGAATACCATCTATCATAACGAGAGAATTGATCTTGATGCAATATTTATTTTCACATTGGAATATGATAGTTTACATGTTATAATCCACATAAAATATTCAGAAAATAAGGAGAGGTTCACGTGTCATTAACACTTGCCTTTTTTCTCATTCTGCTTATCTTCTTTGTACTTACATACATCGGCTTTTTTCTGTGGAAGCACTTAAAAATTATAAAATATATGCCTGCTCTCGTTGGTTTTATAAGCGTTCTTTTTATTTTCATATGGAAGAGAATGACTTTAGGCTGGGAAGGTCTTGGCTTTGGCGCACTTCAATATACAATACTATTTGCAAGCTGTCTTACCCTTGTATTTGCTGCTTTTTTAGAATCAAAATCCGTTATGAATTGAGGTTTATATATTGATTGACGTACCCTTTTTAAAAAATGTCACATTAAAAAAAGAAAATATCCCTAGTTTTTTCGCATATCCTTACTGTCTACCCGCTATCCGAACTTTACAATCACTTGCCTTCCATCCAAATGTAACATTCATTATTGGAGAAAACGGAACGGGAAAATCAACATTACTCGAAGCAATTGCAATCGCTTTAGGATTTAATGCAGAAGGTGGAACGAAGAATTTCCGCTTTAGCACAAACGATTCACATTCATCTTTACATGAATACCTTCGAATTTCTAAAAGTTTCAATACACCAAACGACGGTTTCTTTCTTCGTGCTGAATCATTTTATAACGTTGCTTCTTATATTGATGAGATAGACGCTATAAAATCTTATGGCGGTGTTTCACTTCACGAACAATCCCATGGTGAATCATTCTTTTCCTTATTTATGAACCGTTTTTCAGGACAAGGTTTATACATTTTAGATGAGCCTGAGGCCGCTCTATCACCAATGAGGCAACTTTCCATGCTTATTCGAATGCACGAACTAGCGGAACAAGGTTCACAATTTGTTATCGCGACGCACTCTCCTATTTTAATGGCTTATCCTGAATCCACTATATATTCTTTAACACAAGAAGGGATTCATGAATCCACATTAGAAGAAACCGAGCATTACCAAACGACAAAACTTTTCTTTGAAAATCGTGATCGATTATTTCATCATTTATTTGATTCTTAATAAAAAAGAAGCAGCGATTGCTGCTTCTTTTTTATAGTGCTTCTATAAATAATGCTACCCCAATACCGCCACCGACGCATAGAGAAGCAATTCCTTTTTCTAAACCGCGTCTCTTCAATTCATGAATTAAACTTACAGTAATACGAGCTCCTGTACAACCGATTGGATGTCCAAGTCCTACACCGCTACCGTTTACATTCACTTTTTCACGGTCTAAACCTAATTCTTTCTCTACAGCTAGGTATTGAGCCGCGAAAGCTTCATTAATTTCCAGTAAATCAGCATCTTCTAATGACCAATCTACTTTTTCTAACCCTTTACGAATTGCTGGTGCTGGTCCAATACCCATAATTTTCGGATCTACTCCAGCTACTGAATATCCAACAATTCTAGCTAACGGTTGTAAGCCTTTTTCTTTCGCTTTTTCTTCGCTCATTAATACTAGAACCGCACTTCCATCATTAAGGCCAGATGCATTCCCTGCCGTTACAGATCCATCTTTACGGAAAGCTGGTTTTAATCCTGCTAATTTTTCCGCTGTAATATCTGCACGTGGATGTTCATCCTTCGAAAATACTATTTCTTTTCTACGTTCTTTTATCGTAATAGGAACAATTTGCTCGTCAAAATATCCAGACTCGATTGCTTGCAGTGCCAATGTATGACTACGAAGCGCAACTTCATCTTGTTCCTCTCTTGTAATTTCATATTGGTCAACTAAATTTTCAGCCGTTTCACCCATCATAATATGGTGAATCGGATCTTCTAGTACTTCCCACACCGTATCACGAATTTCTCCGTGCTGTAGACGTTGTCCCCAGCGGTGCTGTTTTAATGCATAAGGGCTTGAACTCATTGCTTCTACTCCACCTGCAATAACAACATCACTTACACCTAATTGAATTTGCATTGCAGCTGACATAATTGCTTGCATACCTGAAGAACATTGGCGTTGGATTGTATAACCCGTAACTGTGTCAGGAAATCCTGCCGCTAATGCAGCTGTTCTTGCAGTATTTGCTTCATCAGTTCTTTGAATACAATGACCTAAAATTACTTCATCAACTTCGTGTGGTTCTACCCCGCCTCGTTTTACAGCTTCCTGAAGTACAGGAACCGCTAATTCTACTGGCGTTACATTTTTTAGCGCTCCTCCAAAAGTTCCAATTGGCGAACGAACTGCAGCTGTAATAACAACATTATGCATTTTGCACTTGCCCCTCTCTTATGTACCCTAGTCAGTTTTTAGGTGAAATTCCATAAGATGTATGTCTACATCTATCATACTATAAACATACTAAAAAATCAAAATATTTAATATAATAAAAATAGAAGGAATTAACCTTCTATTCTGTTAATGCATATAAAAATTTTTGTAAAATTTTCTCTGTCGTTTCATTCAATTTTGGTAACTTATCTACCGGAAAATATTGAAGCTTCAATCCCTCATGATCAAGCCTTAATTCTCCACTCACATGATGCCCCTGATACAGATGAATAACATTAAAGATTTCATCCCCATTAGGATAACGGAAATATACTTCTTTTCCTGATAAGACACCTAGAAATTGCATTATTTTTGCAGTTAATCCCGTCTCCTCGAATAATTCTCGGCGAGCAGTTTCTTCCGTCGTTTCTCCTAGTTCCATCGCGCCGCCAGGTACACCCCAAGCATATGTATCTGAACGATATTGAAGCAATACTTCCTGATTATCATTTAGTATAATTATTGCTGATCCAACGAGAATAAGTGGTCTTGTCCCAACAACTTTGCGTAACTCTTCAATATACCCCATTATGTAAATTCTCCTTTCCTCACCCTCCCTTATCATAACAAAATTCTTCTCCTTTTGTTGATGTAATTTCCAAGAAAAAAAAGGAAGCTTTCGCTTCCTTTTTTCCATTTTTATTTCTTAAAACTTTCATATTTTACAGCTTCAAAAGCTTCTTCAATTTCATCATTACGATAATGAACGTATGTAAAACGCCCTAATTCTACTAATCTTGCTATTTCTTGTAACGCTTTATGTTGCTCATATGTTTCCTCCAGCTTAATATGTACATAAAACTTCATTAATGGATGTTCATATAAAGGTTCTCCCACCTCTACATATACATCTTCAACCCCTTGTACAACTCTTACATAACTCGCAAATTGATAAAGTGCTTCTCTGTCTGAAACGATTTTTAATGTATACATATATTCTCCCCCTTTTCTTTACTATATCAAAAAGATGACCACACCATGTTATAGAACTATGAAATTTTTTCGACTTGTAATAAACAAGGCTTTTATCCATACATAGGGTCTTTTCCCAACATATATTATAGAAAGAATTTTTTCAGTTGAGGTGTTCCTTATGGATCCATACGTCAATATATGTATTTGCATTACTCCAGGCGCCGATATTTCTGATGACCGTATTGCAAAAGATTTAGCAGTTGCAGAATCAATTTGGCACCCCATTACATTTCAAATTAAAGACGTAATTATTTTAAATGAACTTTTTCGTTTTTCTGACCGTGAAATTAGTTATAAAAATTCTATTCAAAGTCAGGAAAAATTAGCATCCTTTTTCCAAACATGTGTAAATGAAGCTCCTGCATGCGACCTTTACATTTGTTATATTGGCAGTGATTATTTCAAAGAAACAGCCGTAATTGCCTGCGCGTACTCTTTAGCCAAACAACAGCAACTTACTGGTTATATCGTTTTAACAAATTCGGCTGCTCCCATGAAAAATATATATACGCTCGCTCACGAAGTCGGTCATATTTTATTTACAAGACGTGTTCATGGAAAACTTACTCACGCAGATCCTCATTCCCCAACTGGCTCGGAGCACCATCCTTCTCCAACAAATCTTATGTACCCTATCGTACCTCGTCCTGAAAACGTCCATATTCAATCCCTATTAACAAACGAACAAAAAGCACTCTCTTTACAAAGTTCTTTATTACAAAGAAAAAAACAGTAACTGTCATGTTACTGTTTAAAACAATTTATTCCAATTAATAAACGATACACCGGCTGCAAAGGATACACTATACACCTAAAACGAATCCCTCTAAAAATCAAAATATAGTATTTCTTTGGAAATAATTTTTTGTATATCCAGAGCAGCCACTTTTTTGAAATACTAGTTTACACTTTTTCTCTCTTCAATTTTTAAAGACCATCTCATTAACCCATATATACTTCCATACATAAGTAATATCTTTGCAATTCCCCAAAATACATTTTTTTCTTCTAATCCTTTAAATATAAACATAATCGCTAAAGGAACAATTAGCACCAAAACACCCATCCAACCAAGGACATACACTTCTCCAACGAAAAGTAATAAAAAGATACTTGCTGCTAATATATATGTTTGCATTGTCGATAATTGCAAAATAGGTGTACCGTACCATTTATCAACAAACATCAATAATACTAATAATAAAATGGGAACCATTACTATTATGTAAATAATTCCGAACTCTACAAATTTATTTTTAAAAGAAGACATTCTAAACGCAACAATGGTTCCAATAATCGTAATGATTAAGACGATAGGATAGCCAATTAACTGTATATTCGTTAGTGTAAATTGCTGATTTGGATTATTAAATAAAATATGAGTTAATATCCAATACCCGCCAATACCAATTATCATCGCAAGAATACTCTTTATACTCCCACCTTTATCCTTCTCCATCTCTTTCGCCAATTCTTCCGCATACTCTTTTGGTGAATCACCAAATATATCCGTTACCGTCTTTCCCTCTTTCTCACCTTCTATTAAATGAAGCTCTGCATCTTCTATAAAAGCGTCCACATCTTCTTCTTTCATTCCTTTTGTTATTAAATACACTTTCGTATCGATTAAAAACTTTTCTCCTTCTTTAGAAATCTGCATGATAACCCCTCCCTTAGTTAACCGTTTCTCTTCTATTCGTCTTCATCATAATTTCAAGGAAAATTAAAATAAACAAACTTCCGTATAAACATATAATTTGAAATAACATTGGCACGAGATCTTCTGATGTAAATGTTTTAAACAGTAACATAATCGAAAGTGAAATAATTAAATATAAGTTTTTAAACCATCCTTCAAAATATATATTTATCGCTACTGTGATGATAAAAATAGCTCCAGCTAATATATAACTTTGCGTTTGGGTGAATGTAAACGTTTTGGTAGGATAGATTACATCTAATATCGTAACAGCCCCCATTAAAAACATTGGCGCTACCATAACTAAAAACCACATAGAAAACCACGTTTTTGTAAAGCTTGTTACGAAGGTCATTTTGCGAAGTAAAAAATTAGGACCTATAACAACTAAAATCAATGACAAACTATACCCAACGCACTGAATAAGTGAGGTCTGTAATAATCCGTTATTCACTATTAGGATAGAAGCAATAATCCAAAACGATACGATATTCATTACTGTAAAACCAATTTGTCTCCACGTTTCCTGTCTATCTCTTTCCATTACTTTTACAAGTTCATTTGCATATTCTTTCGGTGAGCTTCCGAAAATATCTTCTACACTTTTCCCATCACTCTCACCCTCGATTAAATGAAGTTCTGCATCTTCTATAAAATTTTCAATATCGCTTTCTTTCACACCCTTGCCACTAAAAATAATCTCATATCTAATAAAAACTTTCGTGCTTCACTTGATAACATTATTTTTTTCTCCCCTTCCCCTCAAGTAGACGCTCTACACTACTTTGCATCGCTTCCCAGCGATCCATAAATTCATTAAGTGCTTCCTCGCCTTTTTCTGTTAATGTATAATATTTTCGCTTTGGGCCAGATGGAGATTCCTTCATTACACTTGTTATTAATCCTTCCTTTTGCATTCGTATTAATAGCGGATAAATACTTCCCTCACTCGCCATAGTAAAGCCATACTTTGCTAGTTTTTCACTCATTTCATAACCGTATATTTCACCTTCAGAAATAATAGCAAGTAAGCATCCTTCTAAAATCCCTTTCAGCATTTGACTTGTCGACATAACTCAAATCCTCCCGCTATCTTGTTTTACAAGATAGATAAGCGTAAGTATCTTGCTTTACAAAATAGTATAGCAGAGACTATTTTGCAAAACAAGATAGCTAACAATATTTTTCCAAATCTTTGCAGGATTTTTATTATCCCCTCTCTAAATAGAGCAATATGAGAATTTTATTACGAAGGGATGTTTTTCACCATGGTTACAAATCGAGTTGTCTTTTTAACAGGTGCTGCAAGCGGTATTGGTTATGAAATGGGAAACGCTTTCGCAAAAGAAGGTGCAAAAGTTGTCATTACCGATCGTCTTGAAGAACGTGCAAAAGAAGCTGCTGAACAATTACAAAAAGAAGGCTATCAAGCTATCGGTTTAAAATGTGATGTTACATCTGAAGAAGAAATTACCGCTGCAATTTCTCAAACCGTTACTCATTTCGGTTCATTACATATATTAATTAACAACGCAGGAATGCAGCACGTTTCACCAATTGAAGATTTTCCAACTGAAAAGTTTGAACTACTTATTAAAATTATGCAAATCGCTCCTTTTATCGCAATTAAGCATGCCTTCCCAATCATGAAAAAACAAAAGTATGGCCGAATTATTAATGTAGCCTCCATTAATGGACTCGTTGGATTTGCAGGAAAATCCGCCTACAATAGCGCGAAGCATGGCGTAATCGGATTAACAAAAGTTGCCGCTTTAGAAGGCGCTACTCACGGAATTACCGTTAATGCGCTTTGTCCTGGTTATGTCGATACCCCACTTGTACGTAATCAACTACAAGATTTAGCTACTACACGAAATGTACCACTTGAAAATGTTTTAGAAGATGTTATTTATCCACTTGTACCACAAAAACGCTTATTGCAAGTACAAGAAATCTCTGATTATGCTATGTTTTTAGCGAGTGAAAAAGCAAGAGGTATAACTGGACAAGCCGTTGTTATCGATGGTGGTTATACTGCTCAATAAAGTGAAGGCTTTTACTGCCCATTAATGCGGGGTAAAAAATAAAGTTTGCTCACGAAGAGCAAACTTTATTTTACTTTCTATCGCGAGGACCTTCCTACTTTAGTAATTGTTT
Source organism: Bacillus sp. AY18-3 (assembly GCF_008042305.1). Lineage (NCBI taxonomy): Bacteria > Bacillati > Bacillota > Bacilli > Caryophanales > Bacillaceae > Bacillus > Bacillus sp. AY18-3. The sequence goes on from NZ_QKQR01000008.1 coordinate 34,829, forward strand.
AGGGAGTTTCTCGATTGCAACAATTACCCCATCTAATTTACTTTCAATACGATGGAGTAAATATAATGTTACAACAATCGGAAACCCTACATTACCTACCATCCTGATCCACTCTTCCATCTTTTCCGCCTCCTTCCATTATATAAATAAGAGAAAAGAAAACATTTAGGCATAAAAAAACAAGCTATTATGTATTAGCTTGTCTTTCAAATAATGATGCAATTTCCCGTTTATAATCTCCGTGTATGATGCCGTTCTCAGTAATAATACCTGTAATTAATTCATTCGGTGTTACGTCAAATGCAGGATTATAAACATCAGTTCCAATTGGCGCCACTTGTTTTCCAAAAATTTTCGTAACTTCGGTTTCATCTCTTTCTTCAATAACAATTTCTGTACCTGTTTGTTTCGTAATATCAAACGTAGATAACGGAGCTGCAACGTAAAATGGAATATCGAAATAATTTGCTAATATAGCTAAATTCATTGTTCCGATTTTATTTGCTGTATCTCCATTTGCGACAATTCGGTCCGCTCCTACAATAATCGCGTTTATTTCTTTCGTTTGAATAGCATGAGCTGCCGTATTATCGGTAATAAGTGTTACATCAATATTTGCCTGTTTTAATTCCCAGGTCGTTAAACGCCCGCCTTGTAAAACCGGTCTCGTTTCACACGCATACGCATGTAAACGTACACCTTTTTCTTTCCCAATATAAAACGGTGCTAATGCAGTACCATATCTAGCAGTTGCAATACTTCCAGCGTTACAAATTGTTAAGATGTTATCACCGTCTTTAAAGCATGTTAATGCATGTTCTCCAATACTCCGGCATACCGCTTCATCTTCTTTCTGAATGAGAAGCGCTTCTTCTTCTAATATTTTTTGTGCTTCTTTTATTGTAGTAATTTCTCGAATGGATTCTCTCATACGATCGATTGCCCAAAATAAATTGACTGCTGTTGGGCGTGACGTTCCTAAATAATTACAATCTCTATTAAACTTCTTTTGAAATTCTTCCATATGTACAGTATTATATTTTTTTGATGCAAGTGCCAAGCCAAATGCAGCTACAATTCCAATTGCAGGTGCTCCTCGTACTTCTAGCATGACAATACTTTTCCATACCTCTTCAATCGTCGTTAATGTTTTGTATTCTGTACTATGCGGCAACTTTGTTTGATTTAATACTGCAATGGCATCACCTTTCCAACTGACAGATCTCGGAACAGTAACAATTGTACTCATGCTTTTATCCCTCCAGAAACTGTCTGTTGAAATAATGTTCGGAACAGTTGAATATCAGCACTCTTAGATTCATATTTTATTAGTTCTTTACCTAAGGATAACGCTTGTTTCTTAGCTTGAATCCTCGTTTCTTTATTTGCTATTCCATCTAAATCAGCTACATGCGCTAAGCCAATTGTTCTACGGATAAGCTCACATCCGGCAAATCCAACGGCATCTGTAAAAATATTTTGCAAAATAATTGGCAACCATTGTTTCTCTTTCGTATATGCTTCTACACCTTCTCCAATCCATAACTTCGTAAAAGCTTCTACAAAATAACTCCATGTTTTCTCAATATGTAAAAATAGCACACTTCTTTTTTCCTCTTCACGGGATAGTGCATTTAATAATAAATTTGCAATAAATTGGCCAAGATCAAATCCAAATGGACCATATGTTGCAAATTCTGGATCAATTACTTTCGTTTCAGCAGGTGATGAAAAAATACTACCAGTATGTAAATCACCATGAATAAGCGCTTCTTTTCTCGTTAAAAATTTATATTTATACTGTGCTACTTTTAATTTCAAATTTTTGTCACTCCATAGTTCATCCACCGCTAGTTGTAACTCTGGTTCATAATCATTCGTATCATAATGACTAAACGGGTCTGTAAACACTAAATCTTCCGTGATTTTACTAAGATCTGGATTAACAAATTCACTATCTAACACTCTTTTCTCTTCTGATTGTAAACCGAAATCTGAAGTATAAAACAACACATGTGCTAGAAAGCGACCAATATGTTGGGATAAAAGCGGGTACTCCTCTCCATCTATTAATCCTTTTCTTGTAATTGTTAGCCTTGATAAGTCTTCTATGACCGTTACTGCTAACTCTTCATCATGACTGTACACTACTGGCACATATTCCGGCACATACTTCGCAAAAATTTGTAATGCTTTACTTTCAATCGTCGCTCTTTTTATAGACAGTGGCCAGCTCTCACCAACTACTTTCGCATATGGCAGTGCTTGTTTTATTATAATAGACTTCTCTCCATCATCTAATTTGAACACGTAATTTAAATTTCCATCTCCAATTTCATGACAAACTACATTTGCTTTCTTTTCAAAATAACCGTGTTCTTTCGCATATTGTATAACTGTCGTTTCAGTTAATGAATAATATCCCATCGTCTTCTCCCCCTTTTTTTAATTCAGAGGTTTTTCTACGTCAGAAAAACCTCTTTCCACAAAGAAAGAGGTTTGAAGTTTATCTTCTCCCCTCTTATCTGCCAGAAAGATTTACTTTCTGCTGGAATTAGCACCGTGCCTTTTGGCGTAAATAAACGCCCCATTTCACAATGGTATTACGGTCGGTTGCTGGGCTTCATCGGGCCAAATCCCTCCACCTGCTCTTGATAAGAGTTGTATAATTTTTTGAATTTTTAACTTTATGTTGAAGACTATACCAAGAATAAAAATCACTTGTCAACATTTTATTTGTATAATTCTGGACGACGATCTGCAAAAACTGGAATTCCTTTGCGTACTTCTTTAATTTTCTCAAAATGAAGCTCTCCAAATAAAATTGATTCTTCTTCATTCGCTTCTACAACAACTTCGCCCCAAGGATCGACAATTAAAGAATGACCGGCAAACTCATTATTCGGATCCTTTCCTGCCCTATTACATGCAACAACATAACACTGATTTTCAACTGCTCTTGCTTGCAATAACAAACGCCAATGCGCTAAACGAACCAATGGCCATTCTGCTACAACAAATAAAACTTTTGCACCTTTCGCAGTATGAACGCGCATCCACTCTGGAAAACGAATATCATAACAAATTGTGCCGGCGCACCCTACATCATCTAGCCTAAATTCACCTGTACTATTTCCAGCGATTAAATATTTATGTTCATCCATAAGCTGAAATAAGTGCACTTTACTATATTCATTGACTAGTTCTCCTTCCTTGTTTACCACATACATTGTATTTGTAACACCTTGTTCTGTTTGCTTCGCTATAGACCCACCGACAATATGTACACCATATTGCTTCGACCATTCTTTCAGCTTTTCTTTCGTTTGCAATCCATCCCTATCTGCAATTTCAGTAAGCCTCGTTAAATCATATCCCGTTGTCCATAGTTCTGGTAAGACAATCACATCTGGTCTTTCCTTCATCGCTTCGCTTATTTTATTTTTAGCATTCTCAATATTTTTTTCTACATCTCCAAAGACAATATCCATTTGAATACATGCGACTTTCATTTTGTCAGCCCCATTCTTAATTTTTTCTTTACAAAATACTGGAAAGATTATATCATTTGTCATTAGAATTGTAACAACTTTCAAAAGAGGTGGAAAGTATGAAATTATTTCAACCTTCTGAGATAGTAACATCATTGCCTACACAATTTTTTGCTTCACTTGTTGCAAAAGTTAACAAAGTCGTTGCAGATGGTCACGATGTTATTAATCTAGGTCAAGGTAATCCAGATCAACCAACACCGCAGCATATCGTAAAAGCTTTACAAGATGCTGCTGAAAAGACCATTCATCATAAATACCCACCATTTCGCGGACACGAAAGTTTAAAAGAAGCCGTGGCAACATTCTATCAACGCGAATATGATGTAGTAGTAAATCCAAAAACAGAAGTTGCTATTTTGTTTGGTGGAAAAGCTGGATTAGTAGAATTACCACTTTGTTTTACAAACCCTGGTGATACTATTCTCGTTCCAGATCCAGGCTATCCAGATTATTTATCAGGAGTTGCTTTAGCAAAAGCACAATTTGAAACAATGCCGCTTATTGCAGAAAATAATTTTTTACCAGATTATACAAAAATTGATGCCACTGCCGCTAAGCGTGCAAAGTTAATGTTTTTAAACTATCCAAATAATCCTACCGGTGCTACTGCATCAAAAGATTTCTTTGATGAAACCATTCATTTTGCTAATAAACATAATATATTAGTCGTTCATGATTTTGCTTACGGTGCTATTGGATTCGATGGTCAAAAACCTGTTAGTTTCTTGCAAGCAGACGGTGCTAAAAATACAGGTATTGAAATTTACACTCTATCGAAAACTTTCAATATGGCTGGATGGCGCATCGCTTTTGCTGTGGGGAATGAACGTGTGATTGAGACAATTAACTTATTACAAGATCATATGTATGTCAGTATTTTTGGTGCAGTTCAAGATGCTGCCCGCGAAGCACTATTAAGTTCACAGTCTTGCGTAATAGACCTTGTAAATAGTTACGAATCTCGAAGAAACGCTCTTGTTTCAGCTTGTCACTCAATAGGTTGGAATGTAGATATTCCAACAGGCTCATTCTTTGCATGGCTTCCTGTTCCAAAAGGATATACATCTGAGCAATTTTCTGATATTTTACTAGAAAAAGCACACGTTGCAGTTGCTCCTGGTGTTGGATTTGGTGAACATGGCGAAGGATATGTCCGTGTTGGTCTCTTGCATACAGAAGATAGATTACGAGAAGCCATTAATCGAATTGATAAATTAAATTTTTTCAAAAAGTAATTGACAACATGAAAAATATCTGACAAAATTCAGTTATCTTAAAAATTTAAACATTTCTAAATACTTCTTATCAAGAGCAGGTGGAGGGACGAGCCCGACGAAACCCGGCAACCGATCTACAATTGTAGACACGGTGCTAATTCTCGCAGCATTATGCTGACAGATAAGGAGCTGGTTGTAAAAAAACCTCTCCTTAGCTGAGAGGTTTTTTTATTTAACTAGGAGGTTTTAACAATGAGCGGAATTATAGCAACGTATTTAATCCATGATGATTCACATAACTTAGAAAAAAAAGCCGAGCAAATTGCACTCGGTTTAACAATTGGCTCTTGGACTCATTTGCCACACTTATTGCAAGAACAATTAAAACAGCATAAAGGCAACGTCATTCATGTTGAGGAACTAGCTGAACAAGAACATACCAATTCTTATTTACGTAAAAAAGTTAAACGCGGGATTATTAAAATCGAATATCCGTTATTAAACTTCAGTCCGGACTTACCAGCAATTTTAACAACTACATTCGGAAAGCTATCACTTGATGGTGAAGTGAAATTAATCGACTTAACATTTTCAGACGAGTTAAAACAATATTTCCCTGGTCCAAAATTCGGGATAGATGGTATTCGAAATCTTTTACAAGTGCATGAGCGTCCTCTATTAATGAGTATTTTTAAAGGAATGATTGGACGAAATATTGGGTATTTAAAAACGCAATTACGCGATCAAGCAATTGGTGGTGTAGATATAGTAAAAGATGATGAAATATTATTTGAGAATACATTAACACCACTTACGAAACGCATTGTATCTGGAAAAGAAGTTTTACAATCCGTATATGAAACATACGGACATAAAACGTTATATGCCGTAAATTTAACAGGACGAACTTTTGATTTAAAAGAAAATGCGAAACGCGCAGTGCAAGCTGGGGCAGATATTCTATTATTTAATGTATTTGCTTACGGACTAGATGTACTACAATCACTTGCAGAAGATGATGAAGTCCCAGTTCCTATTATGGCACACCCTGCTGTAAGTGGTGCTTATTCATCATCCAAGTTATATGGAGTTTCCTCTCCATTATTACTAGGAAAGCTACTACGTTATGCTGGGGCTGACTTTTCATTATTCCCATCTCCATACGGAAGTGTTGCACTAGAAAAAGAGGAGGCTCTTGCCATCTCAAAACATTTAACTGAAGACGATGCATTTTTCAAGAAGAGTTTTTCTGTTCCGTCTGCTGGTATTCACCCTGGTTTCGTTCCCTTTATTGTACGAGATTTCGGTAAAGATGTTGTTATTAATGCTGGCGGCGGGATACATGGACATCCAAGTGGGGCGCAAGGGGGCGGTAAAGCTTTCCGTACTGCAATTAATGCTACTTTGCAAAATACACCACTCCATGAAGTAGATGACATAAATTTGCATAGTGCACTACAAATATGGGGAAATCCCTCTCATGGGGTGAAATTATGAGTATTCAAGTATTTTGTGATTTCGATGGCACGATTACAAATAATGATAACATTATGTCCATTATGGAAAAATTCGCACCACCAGAAGCCGAAGAAGTAAAGAATAGAATTTTATCACAAGAGCTGTCTATTCAAGAAGGTGTTTCTCAATTATTTCAATTAATACCCACTAGTCTACACGATGATATGATTCAATTTTTAATAAAAACTGCTGAAATCCGTAGTGGTTTTCATGAATTTATACAATTTGTAAATGAAAATAACATTTCTTTTTACGTTATATCAGGTGGAATGGATTTCTTCGTCTATCCACTCTTACAAGGAATCATTCCAAAAGAGCAAATTTACTGTAATGAAACAGACTTTTCAAGTGAATTCATTACAGTTAAGTGGCCTCATCCTTGTGATCATCATTGTCAAAATCATTGCGGATTATGCAAATCATCTTTAATCCGTAAATTAAGTGATACGGATGACTTCCATATTGTGATTGGAGATTCAATTACTGATTTACAAGCTGCGAAACAAGCAGATAAAGTATTCGCTCGCGACTTCCTTATTACAAAGTGTGAAGAGAATTATATTGCTTATACACCGTTTGAAACATTTCACGATGTTCAAACCCAATTAAAACATTTGTTGGAGGTGAAATCATGAAACAACTTTTTCGTCAATGGTATGACTTAAGCGAGATAAAAAAAGAATTAACAACACGAAATTGGTTTCCAGCAACGAGTGGTAATATTTCTATAAAGGTTAGTCATGAGCCACTTACTTTTCTTATTACAGCAAGTGGTAAAGATAAAACAAAAACTACTCCAGATGATTTTCTATTAGTAGATCATCTAGGGGTTCCCGTATTAGAGACTGAATTACGCCCTTCAGCAGAAACAATATTGCATACACATATTTATAACAATACGAATGCTGGGTGCGTACTTCATGTTCATACAACTGATAATAATGTCATCACAAATTTATATAGTGATGCAGTCACCCTTCAAAATCAAGAAATTATTAAAGCTCTCGATATTTGGGAAGAAGGTGCAACAATTCACATTCCTATTATCGAAAACCATGCCCATATCCCAACGCTTGGAGAAAACTTCCGAAAGCACATACAAGGAGATTCGGGAGCAGTATTAATTCGTAACCACGGTATTACCGTATGGGGCCGAGATAGCTTTGATGCAAAGAAAAGATTAGAAGCTTATGAGTTTTTATTCCAATTTCATATAAAACTATTATCAATTCAAGGAGGCGTTTCTAATGGCGCAAATTCGTATTCATGAAGTAAATACTCGCATAGAAAATGAAGTAGAAGTATCTAAATTTCTACAAGAGGAAGGCGTTTTATATGAGAAATGGAACATCTCTAAACTTCCTACTTATTTAAATGAAAATTATTCGTTAACAGATGAAAACAAGGCTGAAATATTAGCTGTGTTTTCAAAAGAAATCGCTGATGTTTCAGCGCGCCGAGGTTATAAAGCACATGATGTAATTTCACTTTCAAATAGCACACCTAACCTTGACGAATTATTAATTAATTTCCAAAAAGAACACCATCATACCGATGATGAAGTTCGCTTTATTGTTAGTGGACATGGCGTCTTTGCCATTGAAGGAAAAGATGGCAAATTCTTTGACGTTGAACTTGAGCCAGGCGATCTCATATCTGTTCCAGAAAATGCAAGACACTATTTTACCTTGCAAGATGATCGTCAAGTTGTAGCTATTCGTATTTTTGTTACAACTGAAGGCTGGGTTCCAATTTATTAAGGTAGTTAGTTGAATAAAAGGACTTGGATCCCCTTTTCCAACCTTTTATTCACTCTACATATATACATCCTCCTATGGAACAGGCTTATTTCAAAAAATGAAATAAGCCTGATTTTTTATGTACCTAACTATACGATTCCTTTCGTTCAAAAAAAACAACCTTCCCCTTCTATTTTTTAAGTGTATTTCTAAACACTTTTTGAACATTTATTGAACTTTTTTTGAATTTTTTCTGAAGATTCTGTTTTATGTATGGTATACTACTATTAAATAAAAAGAAAAAGAATATCGCAAACAGAGGGGGATAATCATGAGTTTACTTATCGCACTTATACTAGGGGTTACGTGTGGAGCACTTCCTGTTATTCTAGGAGCTATTATGGAAGAGTTAGAAGTTGGTGTTTTAGGTTTTGTCGCATCTTGTGTAAGCGCTTTATTTTTTGGTTTATTCGGCGCTATTCCTGTTTCAATTCTGTGTGCATTTTATATAGTACGCCATGCTCGTGCAAAACAATTTGGTCCTAATCACATCGCGCAAGTTATTCCATTCCCAATTGAACGATGCCGCCGAGCTTCTAGCTTATAATTATAAAAATTAAATATACCTAAATAAATAAAAGTCCTCAAATGAGGACTTTTATTTATTTTCTTCTAGAAATTGAAACAATTCTTGTAAATGTAGGACACCTTCACTATAGCTAACAGATACGTGACATATACCGTCAATCTCTGCTTGCATATAAAGATCAACCCCATCTCGATCATATTTCAATGCCAAATAAAAATCCATTTCTTCTAACATCTTTTTTGAAGCTCGAATAACATAATGCCCCTTCTCATCTCTTCCATATTCGAATTCCGGCTCAAAATCATATTTTTGTTTAAAAGCTTCTTTTTGTTTTGCGCTAATTTGTATACAAGTTGTTCGCTGAACAGTATCAATCATCTCATCAAATTTTTGAAGATCCATCTCATTTACCCCCTTATGTATTTTTTGTATAAAACTTGTGTTCCGCTATTCTCTTCCCCATCTTTCATTAACTCTTCATACAATTCCTTCGCCAAACTTAAACCTGGCACTGGCAATTGCAATTTTTCAGCCTCATCTAAAGCTATCTTCATATCTTTCATAAAATGCTTTACATAAAACCCTGGTTCAAAATCTCCCTTTAACATTCGGGGAGCTAAGTTACTCAATGACCAGCTACCTGCTGCTCCCGTTGAAATACTCTCTAATACTTTATCTGGGTCTAGTCCAGCTTTTTTCGCATAAGCAACAGCTTCACATACTCCAATCATGTTAGAAGCAATCGCAATTTGATTGCACATTTTTGTATGTTGTCCACTTCCAGCTGGTCCTTGCAACTGAATATTTGTCCCTAGTTTTTCAAATAACGGTAAACATTTTTCATATATTTCTTTTTCGCCACCGACCATAATTGCGAGCCTTGCTTCTTTCGCACCAACGTCTCCTCCAGATACAGGTGCATCTAACGTATATACATTCTTACTTTTACCAGTTTCATTAATACGTTTTGCCAATGTTGGTGTAGATGTCGTGAAATCAATTGCTATCGTGCCTTCATTTGCATTCTCCAAAATTCCATCTATCCCAAAGTATACTTCTTCTACATCATGTGGATACCCAACCATCGTCATTACAACATCAACTTGCTTCACTAACTCTTTCGGTGTATCACACCAATGTGCACCATCTTGCACTAAAGAATCTGTTTTTGCTTTCGTTCTATTATATACATATACTTTATGACCATCTTGCATTAAGTGATAAACCATACTTTTTCCCATTACGCCAATACCAATGAAACCTATTGATAAAGTTTTATGTTCCATTTTCTCATCCCCTTTGTTCTAATAAATCATTTACCATCTTTCGGAACTCTTTATTAAAGTCATCATCCATACTATTTTTCACATTTGAAAATAACATAACAAAAGTTCCTTTTTCTTTATTAAAATTATTGAAAGTGTTCCAACCAGATAATACACCATGATTATGAAAATAATCTGGATATATATAAAAACTAAATGCATATTTCCGTTCTGCTGAAGGTGAAAACATTGCTTGTATACTTTGTTCAGAAAGAAGTTTTCCATTTATAATTGCTTCGTCTAATTTCTTCATATCTCCAACTGTCGTATACATCTCACCACAACCATATAGCCAATCCATGCCTAACTTCTGCGCTGGTACAAGCTCTTGATTTTTTTTCACATAACCCTTTGTAAAATTTTTATCTCCAGGTACCATATTTCCCATACCAGATTCATGCATATCTGCTTTTACAAATATGTTTTCTTTTATGTAATCTCCTAAAGGTTTTTTCGATATATGTTCTATTATATAAGCAAGCACCATATAATTATAATCTGTATATCTCCAACCTGTTCCTGCAGGAAATTCTAAATTTTGACGTCCAATCCAATTAATTAACTGTAAACGGGAAGCAGCATTAACATTGCCTTTTGCATGTTCAGGTAAACCAGAGGTATGCGTTAATAAATGATACAGCGTAATATTTTTATTCTCCGGAAATGAAGGAATATATTTATTTACATTATCTTGAATATTCAATTTCCCTTGTTCTTGCAGCTGTAAAATAGATGTGGCAACAACTGTTTTCGTAATAGAACCGATACGATATTTTGTGTGAGGCGTATTTTCTATTTTATTTTGAACATCAGCATACCCATATCCTTTATTCAATATAACATGCTCTTTATCTGTTACCAAAACTGTTCCATTGAATTGCTTTCCGACTAAATATTGATCTAATTTTTGAGATATGCTAACATAATCAATTTGTTGCTCTTCTTTTTCTTCTATATTCCCTTGTACTTCCGTTTCAATAGTAGGATTCACTTTAGTTGTTAATACAGTGTTTTCCTTTATATTGGGGTTAACAAGAAAATAGTATACTCCGCCGCCAACTATAGCAGACAGTGAAGCCATGACCATTACTTTTTTTATCATATTAATCCTCCATAATTCCTTCGCTAAAAATTGTCCTCCTATTCTATTATCAAACAATAAAAAAAAATCGCAACAATTTGTTGCGAAAAATTACATTTTTTCTTTTCTATATACACACACTTGATTTTTTCCATTTTTTTTCGCTTCATATAATGCAATATCCGCTCGTTGCATTAATTCTTCTCTTGTAATCCCTTGTTCATATAACGCGACTCCAAAACTCGCTGTTAATTTCGAAATTCCGGAGAACTGCTTTGTTTCAATGAAAAATCGTAATGATTCCGCAACCTGAAATGCTTCTTTTTCTACTGTGTTAGTTACTAATATAATAAATTCTTCTCCTCCCCACCTTGCAAATACATGTTGCTGCTCCACTTTAGATTTCATAAGCTCTGCAAGCTGAATTAATGCTAAGTCACCAAAATCATGGCCATACGTGTCATTTACTGCTTTAAAATTATCTATGTCAAATAAAATAAGTGCTATTTTTTCATCGTTACGCATTGCATTATCCCATTCTGCCTCTAGTATTTGTTGGAACTTCAAACGATTATAAATCTCTGTTAACGAATCTATCATAGCAAGCCTTTCTTGTTCTTGATAGATTTCATCTAATTCTGTAATCTCTGTACACTTCACAATAAATCTTGATAAATCTTCTGGCAGTGGTGTCGCGCGCAATAAAAAAGTTGACACTTCCCCTTCATAATTGGACATCTTAATTCTTCTATCATATGATAATGTATCATCTAACCATGTTATATCGTGAGTTGTTGAATAGTATCCGTTTTCTCTAATAAAATGTTCAGCAAATACTAAATGTTGCTCACGATAGGCAAATAAATTTTCATATCCGAAAAACTCTAAAAAATTTGTATTACAATCAACAATCTCATCGTCTTCTACTATAAATAATAGATCATTTTGAAAATCAAACATCGTTTGAAGTAGTTCTTGTTGCAAACTTACTTGCCGCACTAAAGAAAGCTGATACAAACTCTTATTCACTTCCTCTAACACCATTTGTGGGGTCACAGGGGCTATCACAATATTACGTATTCCTAACGTAAGCACCTCTGCAAACTCGCTTGTTATCTGTTGATCCCAAATGACAATAAATGTACTCTGTGGATTATACATATTCTTTATATATTTTATTTGAGAAAAATCTGTTACATACATAATTACAATATGTGGTTTAGTCCTCTGATACAATAATTCTCCTTCTTCAAAACTATTTGCTATAAACATACATTTTGGATGAATATTTTCTATCGTTTGTTGATGTGTGCATCCATTTTCTATATAAAGGACATTTAACTGAAGATCTTGTAATACATTTTGGAAAACCGTATTCTCTAATAAAAAATGTAGTATGTTCATCACTAGTCTTCACTCACTTCATATATCTTGTTCTACTGCATTCCTCACAAACATTTTATAAAAAGACTGTTCTCTAAATACTTTAATGAGTGAGGGATACATATTAACAAGCTAATTGAGAATGCTCTCTTCGCTTTTTCTCTATAAATTCCTTTTTTAGTGTATGATTATAGGAATTGTATCGTTTGTATGAATGCCCTAGCTTCCTCTTTAAAACTTGACAATTAAAATAAAGATATTATATTCTTAAATTCGACAACTTACAAAATGTAAGTAGAATATATTACATGTATTTTTTTATAATTTGATATGTTACTTGGAGGATATATAATGACAAACGACAACTTTTTTAATGTTCTATACGAACGCACATCTACACGTGCATTCAACCCAGAGAAAGAAATTTCATCTACAGAGTTACACGAGATTTTAAAGGGAGCTGCTCAAGCACCTTCTGCTTGGAACTTGCAGCACTGGAAATTCCTTGTATTCCAAGGTGAAGATGTACAGAAACGATTGCATCCAATTGCTTATAACCAGCAACAAATACTTGATGCTTCTGCTGTAGTCGCTATTTTAGGTGATTTAGAAGCTTATAAAAACGTTGAACCAGTTTATGGTCCAATTGTAGAACAAGGATTTATGAAAGAAGAAGCAAAAGAGCGCTTAGCTAAAAATATTGAGTCTGCATATGCTCGTGAGCAATTCCCAAGAGATGCAGCCTTTTCAAATGCATCTTTAGCAGCAATGCAACTTATGCTTGCGGCTAAAGCAACTGGCTGGGATACTTGTGCTATTGGTGGTTTCAACCCACAAGCACTTACAGAAGAATTCAATGTTTCATCTCGTTACGTACCAATTATGCTTATTACAATTGGTGAATCAACTTTAAAAGGTCATCCTGCACCACGAATGAGTGTAGAACAAGTGAGTGAATGGGCAAAATAATAAAGTGAACCTTTAATCAATGTGAGGGGCTTACTGCCTGTTAATACGGGATAAAAAAGAAACGAAGGTAATTTCATTACCTTCGTTTCTTTTTCTTCTGTCACACATCCGTAATATTACAATGTATTATTCGACATCTATACATAAAAAAATAGTAAATTTCATGCTATTCCCATACACACAAATGGCGTTTCGTGTCGAATTTTGTTAAAGCATCGAAATATAACCGTGTGTTTTTGTTACAATTATGATACAATGATAACAAATAGATAACAAGAGAGGGATTTTCATTGAGTTCATACGGAAGCTTTATCGCACTTTTAAGTTACATAGTAACTGTACTGCTGTTATATTTTATTGGTGATGCTACAAACATATCAGTGTTACAATTCCCAAAAGAAGAAACGTTCCAATTAGACGCAGAAAAACATACTGCAAGATCCATTGCACCACTACTCTTAGCTCTCCCTGTATATATCATCGTTTTATATAAAAGTAAAAAAGTGTAAAGCCTACCTATTTCATTCATTTCGGTGGTCTTTACACTTTTTTGTGATATTTCCCCTATTTTAAACATCATTCCGTACTAAATACCCAGCTAGTCTTTTAAAATGAGAAAATCCCCCAGAAAAAATTCCACTCTCTGTCCAGTCACTCATTACCAAACTTACATAGATTATAAGTGTGAAGGGGGTGATGAGGATTATGTTTGGATCATTTGGATGCTGTGATAACTTTAGAGACTGTCATCATCGTGAAAGAGAGTGCGACCATCGTGACCATCGCGAGAAAGAGAGAGAGGTAAAACCACAACAACCAGCTGTATGTAACGTACTTGCTAGCATTTCAGTTGGAACAGAGCTTTCTCTTTTAAGCATTAAAGGTATCGGATCTTTCAACAATGTAATTTTTGAAGGTTTCGCTAACGGTGTTGCTCTTTTCTCTGCTTTAGCTCGTAATAATAATGACAAAGATAATAAAGACGACGACAAAGATGATAAGAACCGTCAACGTAATACTTTTAATGGTATTTTACGTGTATGCCCAACTGATATCGTTGCTATCGCTATCTAATTCTGTTCCTTATCCTCTATAGTAAGAAAATAAGATTTACTTTTCTCATAGAAAAAACCTGAGACCGATTTCAAATCGACTCAGGTTTTTTTATTGATTATATGCTTTTAACTAGTTCAACAACTTCTTCAGCAGTTGACATCATTAATGCTTTTTCTGCTAATGTTTCCATTTCTGCTTTTGACAACTTGCTTAGTTGTGTTCTTGCAGGAAGAATAGATGTTGCACTCATACTGAACTCATCTAAACCTAATCCTAATAATAATGGGATAGCAAGTGAATCTCCCGCCATCTCACCACACATACCAGCCCATTTGCCTTCTTTATGAGCCGCATCGATAACCATTTTTACAAGACGTAAAATAGATGGGTTATATGGTTGGTATAAGTAAGCTACTTGTTCGTTCATACGGTCTGCAGCCATTGTGTATTGGATTAAGTCATTTGTTCCGATAGAGAAGAAATCAACTTCTTTTGCGAATTGATCTGCTAATACTGCTGAAGCTGGAATTTCAACCATCATACCCACTTCAATAGAATCAGAAACAGTTGTACCCGCTTCTACAAGTTTCGCTTTCTCTTCTAATAAGATTGCTTTCGCTTGACGGAACTCATCAAGAGTTGCAATCATTGGGAACATAATTTTTAAGTTACCGTATACGCTAGCACGAAGTAATGCACGAAGTTGTGTACGGAACACATCTTGCTCATCAAGACATAAGCGAATTGCACGGTATCCTAAGAATGGGTTCATTTCTTTTGGTAAATGTAAGTATGGAAGCTCTTTATCTCCACCGATGTCAAGTGTACGAACAACAACAGGTTGACCTTCTTTTACACCTTCAAGAACTGCTTTATACGCTTCGAACTGCTCTTCTTCTGTTGGAAGATTGTCACGGCCCATGTATAAGAATTCTGTACGGTATAAACCAACGCCTTCTCCGCCATTATCGATAATACCTTGTACATCATTTGGTGTTCCGATATTTGCAACAAGCTCAACGTGATGTCCATCACTTGTTACAGTAGCTTGGTCTTTTAATTTTGCCCATTCAGTTTTTTGCTCTTCAAATTTCGCTTTCTTTTCTTCAAAAGAACGAAGAGTTTTTTCTGATGGATTTACAATTACTTCTCCATCTAAACCGTCGATGATTACGATATCGCCGTTTTGGATTTTCTCCATAACAACTTTCGTACCAACAACTGCAGGAATTTCCATAGAACGAGCCATAATTGCAGAGTGAGATGTACGTCCACCGATATCAGTTGTAAAACCTTTTGCATACTTACGGTTTAACTGAGCTGTATCAGATGGTGTTAAGTCTTCAGCAATGATGATTACTTCTTCAGAAATTGTACCAGGGTTTGAGAAGTTAATTCCTAGTAAATGTGCAAGAACTCGTTTTGTTACGTCACGAATGTCCGCAGCACGTTCTTTCATATATTCGTTATCCATGTTTTCAAACATAGAAATAAACATTGATGCAACTTCATCCATTGCAAATTCAGCATTTACTTTTTCACTATTTACTTTATCTTTTACTGGGTTTACTAGTTCTGGATCATTTAACACTAATAAATGTGCTTCAAAGATCGCAGCTTTATCAGCACCCAGCTCAGCAAAAGCATGGTCCTTAATTGCTTCTAATTCAGTTTTTGCTTTCTCAAGCGCAGCGTCTAAGCGTGCAATTTCAGCAGCTTCGTTTGTAATTGATTTCTTTTCGATGTTAAATTCAGGATTCTCAAGTCTGAAAGCCTTTGCAATAGCAATCCCACTTGATGCAGCGATCCCTTGAATGTTAAGAGTCATTATTCTCCTAATCCTTCGTTTTTCATAGTTTCTTCGATAGCTGCTAGTGCTTGAGCTGCATCATCACCATTTGCAGTGATTTTAATTTCTGCGTTTTGTTGAATGCCTAAAGACATAACGCCCATGATTGATTTTAAGTTAACGTTTTTTCCGTTATACTCTAAGTTAATGTCAGAACCAAATTTGCTTGCAGTGTTTACAAGTAGAGTTGCTGGACGAGCATGAATTCCTGAGTCGCTAGTTACTTTAAAGATTTTTTCCATGATAATTTATCTCCTTTAAATTACAGTATTTTTTAGTTGTATAGACGTGAGTACTACATCATCTATTGTATATAATAGGCGATGTTCGGTCAACCACATCGCCTATTATAATTATAAACATTTTGCGTCAAATTCCTACTGAATGTCAATAATAGCGTTTTCGCCCTTCTTAACATTTCCATCTTTTTTCAATTCGACTTGTTGTCCTTGTTGTAAATTCGTAAAGACAATTGGTGTAATGATAGATGGTGCATTTTCTTTTACAAATGCAAGATCTACTTTTAATAATGGTTGTCCTTGTTTCACTTTGTCGCCTTGTGCTACAAGTGCTTCAAAACCTTCACCATTTAATTTTACAGTATCAATACCAAAGTGGATTAAAATTTCTTTTCCACCTTCAGATTGAATACCAATCGCATGCTTTGTAGGGAATACGTTGACGATCTCACCGTTAACTGGAGAAACTACTGTTCCTTCTGTTGGCTCGATTGCAAATCCGTCTCCCATCATTTTTCCTGAGAATACTTGATCAGGTACTTCTGTAATCGGTAAGATTTTCCCTTCAATTGGTGATACGATTGTTTCGTTTTCATCAACTTGTTTAGGAGTTTCTTCTACCTTTACAGGCTCTTCTTTTTCAACATGAGGTGTACGACCTGACATAATATCATGAATTTGTGATTTTAATGTGTCAGATTTCGGTCCAAAAATAGCTTGAATGTTATTTCCAACTTCAAGTACACCAGCTGCTCCAAGCTCTTTTAAGCGATCTTTGTTTACATTCTTTTGTTCGTTAACTTGAACACGTAAACGAGTAATACAAGCGTCTAAAGAAGCAATGTTTTCTTTACCACCAAGTGCTACTAATACTTCACGTGGAAGTTCTCCTGCTTCTGTTTTACCTGCGCCGTCATTCGCATTTGCTACTTCACGACCAGGTGTTTTTAAATCCCATTTACGGATTGCAAAGCGGAATCCGAAGTAGTAAATAACTGCCAGTACAAGACCAACAATAATTACCCACCACCATGCTGTACGGCCTGGTAGTACACCGAATAACATAAAGTCGATTAAACCACCAGAGAATGTCATACCAATTTTAACACCTAAAATTTGCATTGTCATAAATGATAGACCAGCGAATACTGCGTGAATTCCGAATAGTACTGGTGCTACGAATAAGAATGAAAATTCAAGTGGTTCTGTAATACCTGTTAAGAAAGATGTTAATGCAGCAGAGCCTAAAATACCAGCTGCTAATTTTTTATTTTCAGGACGTGCTTCATGGTACATTGCTAATGCTGCTGCTGGAAGACCGAACATCATGAACGGATACTTACCAGTTGTAAATGTACCTGCTGTTAATTCTACACCGTCTTTTAACTGTGCCATAAAGATTTTTTGGTCACCACGGATTAATTCGCCAGCTGCATTTGTATACTGACCGAATTCGAACCAGAACGGTGAATAGAAAATGTGATGTAATCCAAATGGAATTAATGAACGTTCAATTAAACCGAATATGAATGCTGCTAATGTTCTATTCGCATCAATCATTTGATGTGAGAACGTATTTAAGCCACCTTGAATGTATGGCCAAATGAAACACATGATTATACCTACTACTAAAGAGAATGTTGCAGTTGCGATCGGTACGAAACGCTTACCTGCAAAGAAGCCTAAGTATGATGGTAATTCAATGTTGAAGTATTTATTGTAGCAATATGCTGCTACTATACCGACGATAATACCACCAAACACTCCCGTTTGTAGCGTTGGAATTCCTAATACGTTTGCATATGCTGGATCTGTAAATCCAATTTTTACTGGGTCTGCTCCAGAACTTGTTACTTTCACTAGCTTATCTACTTCTAAGAACACACTCATCGTTTTATTCATAATTAAGTAACCGACGAACGCTGCTAATCCAGCTACTCCGTCTCCACCAGCTAAACCAATTGCTACCCCAACTGCGAATAATAATGCAAGGTTAGCGAAAATAATATCACCAGATTGTTCCATAATTTTTGCTACCATTACGAACCAATCTGCTTTTAAAGCAGGAATAACATTTGTTAACTGTGGATTTTGAAATGCATTACCAAATCCAAGTAAAATACCTGCTGCCGGTAAAATCGCTACTGGAAGCATTAACGCTTTTCCGACTTTTTGAAGAACACCAAAGATCTTCTTAAACATGGAAACCCTTCCTCTCTTATCTATATTGATACCTTCCGACAAACGCCAAAAAGACATGAGGAAAAAAAGATAGAACGATAGCTATACAAAGGGTAGTATATCCCTTTCTCTAGCTTACATTCCTTACTTTTCTCCACTCATGCCTGATCGAATCAGTAACACGTGTCAAAAATAGGTTTACGTATAAGTTCACTATAATTAAGGCAAACGTTTTCGTTACTTACCTTAATGTGTTTGTCGAAATTTGTATAACTTTGCAATAGTTATTATACATAACTATTGTAAGCGATTCAATGATTTTTTTTAACGTTTTCATTTTAGACAAAAATATATGTCTTTTTACACATGCTCTGCTTTCACTAAGCGCTGCAGGTGCATCGTTAAATATATGCTCTCTGCTTCATACACAGGAAGTTGCAATTCTTTTTGCATGACCTTAACTAGCTTCCAAGCTAAATTATAACAGACAGGATATTCTGCCTTTAATAAATCAGCAAAACTTTGTGATTCCTCTACTTTTTCCCCTTTTTTTACCCGTTCAATTGCGTATTGTAAATGACGGATAAGGCGTAAATAGTGGATACTTTCTTGGTCTAATGTAATTTGTAAGTTTGTCTCAATTAAAGATACGAGCTGTGCAATGAGACGGGAGTTTTGATTAACTGAAGATAAATCTGAATTTGTAAGCGAACTGTAAATATGGAGTGCAATAAAACCAATTTCTCCTTCTGGCAATGTAATTTGCAAACGAGAATTTAAAAGGTCTACAACACCTTCAGCAATTTCATATTCCTCTGGATAGAGCATTTTCGTTTCAACTAAAAAAGGATTATCAATTGTAAGTCCTTGTTTTAACCGCTTAATCGCAAAAGAAATATGATCTG
The DNA here is from genome assembly GCF_008042305.1 of Bacillus sp. AY18-3. NCBI lineage: Bacteria > Bacillati > Bacillota > Bacilli > Caryophanales > Bacillaceae > Bacillus > Bacillus sp. AY18-3. The sequence goes on from NZ_QKQR01000008.1 coordinate 54,434, forward strand.
TTAAAGCGATATGAATATGTTCATTCAATGGTGATTTTGCTTTTTCTTGAATGTAGAACATAATATCATTCATTAATTCAATTAGTTTTTCACTCACATGCGGCACTAACAGTTTGTATTGTTCACGATCACGTTCATTTTTTAAAACAAACATTTTTTCAATTTGTTCTTGCTCCAATACATCTTTCGCTTTTTTCCCAAATCCAATTCCTTTACCAATCACTACTACTTCCTCATGTTCAGGATGGCTAGCAATGATGACATTATTATTTAAAACTTTTTTAATTTCTAGATAATTATTCATATAACACCACCCTCGTACTTAAATAGCCTGCTTTTATGTTACAGAACATTCTTCTTTGTCGTCAATGTAAAACATCTACCATTTCATAAAAATTCATTTTTTAGACATGTTTATATATGATGCGTATAATGTAAGAGCAACTGTACATAGAAAGGAGATAACAACATGATTAAAATGTTTGTAAGTGATATCGATGGTACAATGATGCAACACGGAGGTTTAATTGACGAACAAGATATTGTAGCACTTCGTAGTCTTGCTGAGCAAAATGTTATTCTTTGTTTCGCTTCTGGCCGATTGGATAATGAAATTGCAGACTTAATGAAAGCTGTAAATACAAATTTCCATCGTATTAGTGTAAATGGTGTTTTCGTGTACACACATGAAAACAAGCAACTATTATCCGCAACATTTGATTCGAGTATTCTACCTGATCTGTTAGCAATGACAAATGAAGATCCTTATTTTCGTTATGTAAGTGATGAGCATAATTATTACATTGAAGAGAAAACACCGTTCATTCATGAGCTTGAACAACAAGTAACGATGACTTCTGTTGAAGAACCGCATCTATTACAGAAAATTGATGATACAATTTTCCCAAATAAAATCTCTGTCGGTGGAACAAAGGAAAGCTTACAACTCCTTCAGAAAAAAATTGATGAAAAATTCCATGGAAAAGTTAGTACATTCATTTCAGCAGAACAATGTTTAGATGTAATGCCACCTAATATTAGTAAAGGGGCTGCTATTTCTGTTTTATTAAAAGAGTTTCAACTACAACCAGAGGAAGTTGCTTGCATAGGGGATTCTTATAATGATATCCCGATGTTTTCTTTAACTCCTCACAGTTTTGCTATGTCTCAAGCAGATGAAGCAGTAAAAGAACACGCTCACTATGTAGTAAATACAGTTAAAGATGCTGTTAACCACGTAATTACTCATAATAAAAATACGACTCACTCCTTGTAAGGATGAGTCGTATTTTTTCTTTACATGTTAAACAATTTGACATTAACTGTACTTCACGAACTGAAATATATTATTTGTTACGTGCGATGTTTGTAATAAACTTATAACGATCCCCACGATAAATACATTTCACATACTCTAACGGTACTTCACCTTCTGAATATGACCATTGACGCATTACAAGCACTGGCGCCTTTTTAGGAATATGCAGATGTTCAGCTTCATTATCCGTTGCAATTGAAGCTTCAATTGATTGAGTAGCGCTAACAAGTTTAAAGCCCAGTTTTTTCTCTAAATGTTCATATAAAGATTGTTGCAATATTTCTTCGTTAATATCTTTTACAAGAGCTGGCGACAAATATGTCGTCTCAAAAGCAATCGGTTCATCATCAGCTAAACGTATACGCCTCACTTCATAAACCGACTCTCCCTCCTGTATTCTCAACCGGTCTGCTATTTTCGCAGTAGCTGGAACTAGGCGGAAACTAAGTAATTGACTACTTGGGTTCATCCCACGAGAAATCATATCTTCTGTGAATCCCGTCATTCCTTGCAATTTTTGTTCCACTTTCGGAAGTTGGACAAACGTACCGATTCCACGTTTCCGATATAAATAACCTTGTTCCACTAAATTATTAATCGCCTGTCTGATTGTCATACGACTCACTTCGAACTTATCGCAAAGTTCATTCTCAGATGGGATTTTATCTCCCGGCTTCCATTCGCCGTCCTCAATTAGCTGTTTCACCCACTCTTGAATCTGATAATAGATCGGAAATGGTGAATACTTGTCGATGTTCATCAGCAATCGCCTCACTGCATAAAGATAGAGCTTCTTGATCAGCGATTACGGTTACATTCGGATGACGTTGTAAAACTGTAGCAGGACACGCTTCGCTATATTCACCTTGCAATAATTCTTTCACAGCTTCTGCCTTTTTAGAACCCATAGCAACAAGTAGAATTTGTTTCGCTTTCATAATGCTTCCAATTCCCATTGTAATCGCATGCGTTGGCACATCTTCTTCTTTTTCGAAGAAGCGAAGGTTTGCTTGGCGTGTAGATTCTGTTAATTCAACAATGTTTGTTGGAGAATTAAACAGTGTTCCTGGTTCGTTAAATCCGATGTGACCGTTTTCACCGATTCCAAGAATCTGTAGGTCAACTGGGTTAGCAGCTAGAATGCCCTCGTAACGTTTGCACTCTTCCTCTAAATCACTTGCCATCCCGTTTGGTACATAAGTTTGTTTAAATGGAAGATGATCAAACAACTGTTCTTGCATGAAATAGTGATAGCTGTTTTTATCTTCATGTGGTAAATTTACGTACTCATCTAAGTTTACAGTGGTTACACGGCTTGTATCAAGTTTATTTTTTCGCATTTCTGCATAAATACCTAATGGAGAGCTTCCTGTAGCCATTCCTAATGTTGGATTTTCTTTTGTTTTTACAACTTCTTCAATTAATTTATATCCTGCTTCTGCTAGTTCTTCTGGAGTTTTTACAACAAGAATATTCATTTAATTACTTCCCTTCCTTCATATGAATTCCTAAACGAACCGTATCATATACATGTAAATCTTCATTCATCACAACAAAGTCTGCATCTTTTCCTACCGCTAATGCACCTTTATGATTTAATCCAAACTCTTCTGCTTGGTTAACTGATGTCATCAGTACTGCATCTTCGATTGAACAACCTGTAAATTCAATTACATTTCGGAAAGCTTGATCCATTTTTAGAATACTACCAGCTAACGTTCCATCTTCTAATCGAGCACTACCATCTTTTACATGTACTGGCTGTCCGCCAAGCTCATATAATCCATCTTCAAGACCTTTTGCACGCATTGCGTCAGTAATAACACTTACTTTTTTCGGTCCTTTTAATTTATATGCTAATTTCACCATATCAGGGTGAATATGAATACCATCTGTAATTACTTCAACCATTACATCTGGATTTAATAACACATGACCAACAACTCCTGGTTCTCGGTGATGTAATCCACGCATTTGATTGTATAAATGCGTTGCATGTGTAATGTTTCTATTTTTTAGTTGCGCATCAATTGCATCTGTATGCCCCATTGTGCCAACAACACCAGTTTCAGCAAGATACTGCTCAAACTCTAATGCACCTTCTTCTTCAGGTGCATATGTTACTAATTTAATTAGATTCCCGCTTGCTTCCTGCCATTGTTTAAATTGTTCAATATTCGCAGGAACAATATGTTCAAGTGGTTGTGCACCTGCACGTTTTTTTGAAACATACGGTCCTTCTAAGTGAATATATTCGAAATGTGCTCCTTTTTCTTTCGCTTCCTTCGCAGCATGTAGTGCCGCTTCGATTGCTTCTGGAGCTTGTGTCATTGTTGTTGGAAAGTAAGTTGTAACTCCTTCTTTTAACATTTCTTTACCTAGAGTTACTAATCCATCGCTATTTGCATCCATCGCATCAATATCGTATCCACCATGAATATGAACATCAATCATACCTGGAATCACAATCTTCCCTGCTGCATCTAAAACCGCTTCATTTTCTTGTGATACATATTGAGCCATCAAACCAATTTCTTTAATTGTTTCTGCGTAACGAATAAATCCGTTTTCCACTACTTCTTGACCTGTATAAATTTTGGCATTGATGACAACTTGCGTTTTCATTTTCATCGATCCTTTCCCATGAAATACCTACTTGTTATTATTACCTTATTCGCCTAATTCCATCTTAATATATGCACGAGTAGTTGTCTAGACATTCGAATGAAATTTCCTCTTTGTTTAACAAAAAGGAAACTTAGTACGTCTCTTGCAATTATAATATATGTTATTCAGTTTTCCAAAAAGGGAGAATATCCCCTATCATATTACTCACTTAAGTAATGGCATTAATCCACTAGAGCCTATTGTAATATGCTCGCCGTCTGTTTCCATTTCTACTGTACGTTTATTTGTTCCATATATCATTATACCATGCTGTTTTAAGCGTCTCACTACACTTTGATGCGGATGTCCATATGGATTTCTGCTTCCATATGAAAGAATCGCAAACTGTGGTTCTACTTTTTTTATAAACATTTCACTTGTTGAAGTATAAGAGCCATGATGTCCCACCTTTAACACATCTGCATGTACATCAAATTGCTTTAATATTTCAGTTTCCGTCCGCACATCAGCATCACCCATTAGTAAAAAATCCGCTTTTCCGTATCGTACCTTCAACACAATCGAAGATTCATTATTTTCATCTTTTGATTTCCCATTGTTTAATACTTGTATGGAAACATGCGGATCTAGCGGTATGTATTGTCCCTCTTTTACTGAAACGAAAGGAATTCCTCTTTTTTTAATATGATTCCGGTATGTGTGATACGTAAAAGAACTATATGTTTTTCCACTATCTAATATAAGCGATACCGGCATTTGCTCTACAATCGGAATAAGTCCTCCAATGTGATCCATATCAGGATGCGTACTGACGATAGCATCTAAATGGTTAATCCCTTTTTCGATTAGTTTTTGAATGATAACCTCTCCGGCTTCATAAGGTCCCCCGTCAATTAACATCGTTTGTCCATTTGGCAATGTAATAAGTGTCGCATCACCTTGTCCAACTTTTAAAAAACTCACTTTCATTTTACCAAAATGTTGCCGCTGCATATGTAAAGGAGACGCGGTATGAATAGACATCATATATCTTTTAGCCGATGCACTATTTAAAGAAAAGCATAACAAAACAGAAACTAACAATAAAATACCTCGCATACTTCTCATAACTCGTCTCCTTTTTTCAATTAGTATGGCACGGTATATAATTGATATACAAAAAAAGCTTAGCAAAATGCTAAGCTTTTATTTCGATATCTCCTGTAAAGAACCAAAGAATAAATCTGCTTCATTCATTTGTTCATTCTCTTCAGAAAGTGCCGGTAAATCATCTAATGTTTTCAATCCAAATGTATCCAAAAATTCTTTCGTTGTTCCATATAAAATAGGACGCCCTGGCCCTTCTGCTCTTCCCATTTCTTTTATAAGTAAGTGTGAAACTAACGTTTGTAACGCCTTATCGGTTTTCACCCCTCTAATCTCTTCCATTTCAGTCCTTGTAATAGGTTGACGATATGCCACAATCGCTAACGTTTCTAAAGCAGCCTGAGAAAGTGAAGCAGCTGTTGGGATATCTATTAATTTTTGATAGTACGAAGCATGTTCTTTCTTTGTAGCAAAACGATATACTTTTGCATACTGTACAATTTGCAAACCGCGGTGTGCACCTTCACATTCTTTTTGCATTTCTTCTAAAATATCGATTACTTCATTTCCTTCAATCTCAAGCACTTTCGCTATTTGTTCTGGATAAATCCCTTCATCACCAGAAACAAATAAAAGCCCTTCAATGATTGATTTCTGTTCTTTTCTATCCATTTTACGAGCTCCTTCCTCCAATTTTCTCCATAAAAATACACATCAAAAAACCGAATCACAATCAATGCGTTCGGTTCAATATTTTTTCTCTTGTTCCAAACGATACATTCAAACCTAGCATGAGATATATTATTCCCATCCCATTTTCCATACTAAATCTATGCAGATTTAGTAGAGCTTGATACGAAAATTTCATCAAAATTATGTTCTTGTTCAATTATGATTTGTTGATTTTTCATAAGCTCAAGAACCGCTAAAAATGTTACAACCATTATTTCCCGTTCATCATCAACAAACAAATCATAAAAACTTTGACGACCACCTTGTATTTCTAACTGTTTTAAAATATCAATCATGCGCTTTTCAATTGGTATTTCTTGACGAGTAATACGTGTTGTTACAGGTTTCTTTGCTTTTTTACGGCGCATTAATTTTTGAAATGCCGCTAGCATATCATATAACGTAACATCAAGAGGCAAGTTTGTCTCCTCTTCTTGTTGTAACGATGTAAAATCAATTGGCGGACGTGTATATAGCTGTGCTCTTTCTTGTTCTCTTTCTTTTAGCTCAGTAGCAACTTGCTTATATTTCTTATATTCAATTAACCTCTCCATCAATTCTTGACGAGGATCATCTATAAAGTCATCACCGTTATCAAGTACATCTTCTTCATGTTTCGGCAACAACATTTTACTTTTAATTTGTAATAAAGTCGCAGCCATTACTAAATACTCACTTGCAACATCTAATTGTAGTTCTTTCATCGTATGAACATAAGATAAATATTGCTCTGTAATTTCCGCTACAGGAATATTATATATGTCAATTTCATAACGATGTATTAAATGTAACAATAAATCTAAAGGCCCTTCAAAAGCCTCTACTTTAAAATTATACTGCACAAAGCATCCCACCACATTTTTTCTATAACAACATAAGTATAGAGCATACTCATGTTCTATCCAACCTTTTTAAGAAATTTAATTAAAAATAGACCTATGCCTATATCATCATGCCCACCGCTTCATATGATAACAGTGTAGTAAGAACAATGTAGGAGGTCAAAAAACTATGGGTCACGTTGATTGCGGTTTTAGCGGTGGGTTCGCATTACTTGTTGTATTGTTTATTTTACTAATTATTGTAGGGGCAGCTTGCTTCTGCTAATATGAACAATAACGACTAGGGACAATTCCCTAGTCGTTTATTGTTTATATTTCTATGATACACTTGTATTTATAACCGTTAAACAGGGGTGAAGAAAATGTATCCTACCGAATACATACAATTTTTAATTCATTTTCACGGAGATTATGATTATTTTGAATGCCACGAAACACTGGAAGAATATTGGAAAACAAAACCGAGAGGAAATCGTGATAATTATTTAGTCGGTCTTATTCAAATTGCAGTTTCTTTATACCATCAAAGACGCTCTAACTGGAATGGCTCAGAAAAGATGATGAAAAGCGCCATAACGATTTTAGAAAAAAACAGTGCACCTTTACTACGTTTAGGAATAAATCAGACACAACTTCTATGCTTACTCCAGGATAGATTGCAATCTATACAGAAAGAAGAGAGTTTTACACCGTTATTTTTACCGTTATCGGATACAGCATTAGAAAAGCACTGCATGGAATTATGTCAGAAACAAAACCTTCCTTGGAAAGACGTGAATGCTACTTCTAATGAATATATAATACATAAGCACACATTACGTGATCGAACAGAGGTCATCGCTGAACGAAACGAACAATTACAAAAAAGAAAGCAGAGATAATAAACCACTTATCTCTGCTTTTACGAATGTATATTTTGTTCTAGCCCTTTACACTTTTTGCAAAAACTTGCTGTTTGCTCATTTCCGCAAATTGTAAACTCAAGAAATTTACTCTTTAACTCTTGAACCATCTTCGTTCCAATACCCATATGACGATGAGACGGGTTCACACTCAAATGCTGAATTTCCAACACTTGATTCTCTTTTTTTACAATCCCCATTATCCCAACAAAATCTTCGTTTTGTTTCCACAAATACAATTGCCAATCATCCTTTGCTTCATAATCTTTCATAGTCAATTGTAATGTTTTCACATCTTTTTCAGTTGGCATAAATGAAAGAAGCCCCATTGCAATCTTTTCATAACTTTTTTTAAAACGAATTAACATAACCCTTATCCCTTCTTACAAAAGTTACAAACTATTAATCCCCTCAACCACTCTTTTCATATCACATTCATTTTACAATATTTTCAACAGAGTGAGAAGGGCCTAAAACAACTTGATAATCATACAAAGCGAAAAGAAGAAAGTCAAATATATGTTTCAGTACTATTTTTTCTAAGTAGATTAACAAAGAAACGCTGTTATATGAAAGTAAAAAGAAACATCCACCGCTCATTACCACTCCAATATTCATCACCTGAGAGCAAATGAATTCTAGCAAAATTAATGTAATAAAAATATTTATTGAAACATGAAATCTAATGTATTCTATGTAATTTGTTAAAATTTTGTTCTTATAAGCGCCATATTTTCGCTACAATAACAGTACTACTTGTATCATGTACTGCAAACGAAATACCCATTCCTATTAAAAAACAAAAAAGAGAGCCATAGCTCTCTTTTCCCATTAACTTATTCTTCCCAAACTTTAACTTCTTTCATTACATCACCTTGACGCATGTTTAATACTGTTTCAATACCGCTTGTTGCTTTACCGAATACAGTATGTACACCATCTAAATGCGGTTGTGGCTCATGAACAACAAAGAATTGGCTACCGCCTGTATTACGGCCAGCATGAGCCATAGAAAGTGAACCTACAAGGTGTCTATGAGGATTTCCATCAGTTTCACATGGGATAGAGTAACCTGGGCCACCTGCACCTGTTCCTGTTGGATCTCCACCTTGGCTTACGAAGCCAGGAATAACGCGGTGGAATGTCACACCATCATAAAATCCTTGCTCTGCTAGTTTTTTAAAGTTTTCTACTGTTTTTGGTGCCTCTTCTGGGAAAAATTCTAACTCGATTTTTTCACCATTTTCCATTAATATGTATCCTAAAGTTTTCATACGTATATGTCTCCTTTCAACTATCTCAGCACTATATTACCACATTCATGACTAGAAACAAAAAGAATCCGACAATCTAGATACTTCTTTTTCGAAATGTGGAAAAAGCTAGGTGACAAATAAGAAATATATACTATAATAACTGTGTTGCCCGAAAATTTTAGAAAGAGAAAGGGAGCGATTTTTCGTGAAAACGAAATTACTAGCTCTGCTATTGGCTGTAACGGTATTTATGATGCCAACAGCTTCGTTTGCAGACATCATCGAAGGAGAATCAATTGTTACACTAGGAGAAAACTTGTCTGAACAACAAAAACAAGATCTGTTAAAAGAAATGAAAGCACCAAAAGATGCTACAATCATTACTGTGTCTAATGCGGAAGAACATAAATTTCTAGAAGGGATTGTTCCAAAAGCCCAAATTGGTACGAGAGCAATTTCCTCTTCTATGATTACATACACAAAGCCAGGTTCTGGTCTCATTGTACGTTCAAAAAACATTAATTCGATAACAGATGCAATGTACACAAACGCACTTATTACAGCAGGTGTGAAAGATGCAGAAATTCAAATTACTGCACCATTTAAAGTTTCAGGAACTGCTGCTTTAACCGGTTTAATGAAAGCCTATGAAACAACATCGAACAAAGCAATTCCTGAGGAAGTAAAAAAAGTAGCCAATGAAGAAATGGTGCAAACAGCCCAGCTCGGCGATAAAATTGGTGAAGAAAAAGCAGTTCAACTTGTTGCAAAAATTAAAGAAGAAATTGCCAAAGAACAGCCAAAAACGACTGAAGATTTACGTTCATTAATTAAAAAAATTGCGGATCAACTTGGTATTACATTAACGGATGAACAGTTAGATAACTTAGTTGCGCTATTTGATAAAATGAAAAATCTTAATATCGATTGGAATCAAGTTGGCAGTCAGTTAAATAAAGCAAAAGAACACGTTTCTGCCTTTTTAGGATCTGAAGAAGGGCAAGGTTTCCTAGATAAAGTTAAAGATTTCTTCTCAAGTATCATTGATTTTGTTAAATCGTTATTCAAGTAAAAAGAAGCTCGTCAGTGACGAGCTTCTTTTTTTATACAAGTAATGGCAATTTCATAACAGCTTCTTCGACCGAACGAACAATATGATTTGCCTTATTCTTCACATATGGATGAGCATGATGTAGAGTAAATGAATGCGGAGTTACTTCAAACATAGAAATATCATTGAAAGAATCTCCAATGCATGCAACTTCATTTGCTTCAATTTGTAAATGTTCCATTAGTCGCCTTAAAGCACTCCCTTTACTTACTCCCCTTGGCATAATGTCAACATAGCGTTTACCAGACATAAAAACTTCCGCTTCGCTCTGAAATGTATCTCGTAACTCTTGATCTAATGCTGCAATTGTCTCTTCTTCCCCAAAAACAAACAATTTCGCAGGATGTACAGTCTTACCAAATTCCTCTTCTAATGCTTCTATCTCAGCAATATACACGCCCATATACGTTTCAAAAGTATGATGATGTTCATTCTTTCTTTTTGTATACCGTTGCTCATTTGCACAAACAATATCTGCTAGTCCCTTTTTATGGATATATCGATATATTTCCTGGGCAATCCCATCTTCAAAACTTGATTCATGAAATATTTTTCCATCCGGCAGTAACATCGTTGCTCCATTTAAACTAGTTGTGTAATACGGGAATGCAAACCTATTTACGACTTCATCAATTCGATGAGTAAAGCGGCCAGAGGCAAAACAAATATTTGTCCCTTTTTCAGCTAACCAACAAAGTGCACGTTCATCTTCTTTTTGCATATGATTCACATTGTAAACGAGCGTATCATCTAAATCACTTACAAATAATTTAATCATGTCCTCTTCCCCTTCCATACACAATATCTACTCTAAGTGTACACAAAAAATGTTTGATTTTTGTTAAAAAACAATAAATTTTTGCTAAAAAAATAAACGGGTGTATAATCCCGTTTATTTTTGTCTGTTTACATTTTGAGGTCTTACAATACTTGGTCGTACTTTTAAACTAGACATCGTCGGGCGAAGTAAAATTTTTGTTAATGCACCCCAATCAAATGGTAAAAACGGCCATAAATAAGGCGTTTGTAAACTTTTTATAGACGTTAAAAATAAAATCAATATCGTCATACCAATTACAAATCCCATCTCATGGAAGAGACCTGTTAAAATAATAACAAACAATTTTCCAACTTTATTTCCTAATCCTAATTCATAACTCGGTGTTGCATATGCACCGATCATAGAAACTGCTACATACAAAATAACTTCTGGTACAAACAAACCTACATCGATTGCTATTTGACCAATTAATATGGCGGAAATTAACCCTGCAGCAGAAGATAACGGCGTTGGCGTATGAATGGCTGCCATCCTTAAAAACTCAAGTCCGATTTCGGCCATCAACACCTGTAATAGAATTGGTAAATGTGTCATCTTAGTCGGTCCAATGAAAGCAAGGTTTTCTGGTAAAAGAGTTGGATCAAATACAAACACTAACCAAAATGGTAGTAAAAATAAGGAGAATAAGACACCTAAAAAGCGTACCCAACGTAAAAATGTACCGACAGCTGGATTTTGTCTAAACTCTTCCGCATGCTGTAAATGGTGGAAATATGTTGTTGGAGTAATCATAGCACTCGGTGATGTATCAACTAGTACTAACACATGTCCTTCTAATAAATGATTCGCCGCTACATCCGGTCTTTCTGTATATCGAATAAGCGGGAATGGATTATAGCTTTGCTTTACAACAAATTCTTCCACTGTTTTATCCGCCATCGTAATTCCATCGACATCAATGTTATTTAATTCTTGCTTTATAATCTTTACTAAATCTGGATTTGCAACATCTTGAACATATGTAATACAAATATCAGTTTGGGATCTATCTCCTACTCGAATCATTTCATTTCGAAGACGTGGATCTCGAATTCTCCTACGAATTAACGCTGTATTTACAACGATATTTTCAACAAATCCATCCCTCGCACCGCGTACTACTTTTTCAGTATCAGGTTCTGTCGGTGTTCGTCCTGGATAGCTGCGAACATCTATTGCGAACGCTTCCGTTTCACCTTCCACAAATATAACAATAAGTCCTGATAATACTTGGAGCATTACCTCATCCATCGTTTTCACTTTGCTTACTTGTTGATGGATTAAACGATTCTCTAAAAGCTTCACTGTATCTTCTTCTACATCCCTTATCTCATTTGTATCGACCGCTTCTTCTAAAATAGGGATAATATAATTTGTATCACAAAGTCCGTTTACAAATAACACACCAATTTCTTTATTTAAAATTTGAAATTTACGAATGCCAACGTCGTATGTAACACCCAGTCCAGCTGTTTGCTTTAAGTAATTTTCATTATCACTTATGAAAGATGAAATAGGGATATCCACTTTTTTAGGCTTCGTCATAAAAACCACTCCTTTCCAAAATTAATTGAATCGCTTTTCTAGTAATAGGTGATCCTCTCTCCCATTCATCGTTTCCACACATCTTACCAATATCACCAACTCCCACAATGACAGGAACATTCAGATCATCTAAACAATAAATTGTATCTCCGCTAATTCTGCCAATTTCACCATCTGGAAGTCCAAATTTATCAACACCGTATTCGGTTAAATTCCCGTTTCGATCTACACTGACATCTACACGTGCCCATTCCCAATGATGTGTATTAGACGCTACTGCCAAAATCCCCAGTACATCAATTTGTTTATGTGTGGCTACATATTTTAAAGCCTTTTCACCAGATCCTTCTCCAATAAATCCACTGTCATCAAACATGACAAATACAGGGTCATATGGCGTTTGCATAATAAGCTCAACAACTTTCTTCCCTGTCAATTTGGTTGGATTACTTTGTGATGCTGAAATACACCTTCCCCCAAATTCCTTCGTTAAAAGCTCAATTGTTCGCTTTGCATATTCATCTCCATCTGTGACCAAAACAACCCTTCGTCTCATTTGATTTATCCTTTCGGTTTACATATAAGTGCTACAAAAAATGAAAATAATATCGCTGCAGAAATGCCTGCAGACGTTAAACTAAACATACCCATACCAATCCCAATATATCCGTGTTTTTCTGCCGCATGCATTGCCCCATGTAATAGTGAATGTCCAAAACTTGTAATAGGAACTGTCGCCCCAGCACCAGCAAACTTTATAAGCTTATCGTACAATCCGAATCCATCTAAAACTGCTCCTATAACTACAAAGGTAGCCATTAAATGGGCTGGTGTTAGCTTTGCGAAATCTAACAATACCTGTCCAATTACACAAATGGCGCCTCCTACAAGAAATGCATATATAAAATCCACAATTCACTCTCCCTTCACTCTCTCAAATACGACACCATGTGCAATTGTTGGAATGGTTTCTTTCTGCTGCATCATCATCGGACTTAATAATGCACCAGTAGCAACGACAAAAATTCGTTGTAAATTCCCTTTTTGCATCTCGCTTAATAAATGACCATATGTGACAACAGCTGAACAAGCACAACCACTACCACCGGCAAATACTTCTTCTTGACCGGGATCATAAATCATTAATCCGCAATCATTATATATATGCCCAAGATCATAACCTTCTTCCAGTAACAGTTGTTTTGCTATTGGTGTCCCAATAGCTGATAAATCACCGGTAACAATCAAATCATAATCTGCTGCACTTCTCTTCAAATCTTCAAAGTGTTGTTGAATTGTATGAGCAGCAGCAGGTGCCATCGCCGACCCCATATCTAAAGGATTCGCAATCCCTAAATCTTGCACTTTTCCAATCGTAGCTGCCGTAATTTTAATAGAACTTTTTTCTTTACTAATTAATATGGATCCCGCACCTGTAACAGTGGAATTTGCTGTTCCTGGTTTTTGTCCCCCATACTCTGTTGGATAACGGAACTGTCTTTCAGCCGTTGCATTATGACTACTTACCGTCGCTAAAACACGATTTGCGAATCCACCATCTATAAAGGCTGATCCAACCGCTAAAGTCTCCATCGAGGTTGCACAAGCGCTAAACATCCCTAAAAAGGGAATCCCCCACTTACGCGCAACATAATTTGCTGTCACTGTCTGATTTAATAAATCACCCGCTAAAAAGAAATCAATTTGTGATGTTTTTACATTTCCTTTTTGCAAGACTTGTTGAATTGAATCTGACATTAATCTTCGTTCAGCAAGTTCCCAGTTTTCCTCTCCGCAATGTAAATCATCATATGAAATATCAAAATCCTTCCCAAGAGGGCCCTCAGCTTCTTTTGGACCGACAGCAGTACCGGTTGCATTCACATAAATATCATTTTGAAATACCCACGTTTGTTTTCCGGTCAACCTCATACTAGCCCCTCCTTTAAGACATAAAAATGTTAAAAGTATATCTTATTAATCCAATAACGTATGCACCAACGACCCCAAAAACGATAACACTTCCCGCTAGCTTAAACATATTTGTAGCAACCCCAAGCACAATTCCTTCACTCTTATGTTCTAGCGCAGCGCTCGCCATAGAATTCGCAAATCCCGTAACAGGTACGGCCGATCCCGCTCCAGCAAATTGACCGATTTTATCATATACACCACAACCTGTTAAAATCGCCGATAATAATACAAGCGTTGCAACTGTCGGATTTCCTGCCTCTTGTTCACTGAAATGAAAATAATGTATATAAAATTTCATCAATACTTCTCCGACAGTACAAATGAATCCACCTACAAGAAATGCCTTGACACAATTTAGGAAATAGTTTGGTTTTGGATGGTACTCCTTCACTTTATTTATGTAATCATCCTTTAGTTTTCGCCCTGTCATTTATATACTGCCTCCTACTTTACGAAATAAATCCAGTGAAACAATGAGCCTATTACTTTGCCAAGTACAAGAGCAACGAGTAAAACAACGATTTTCCCTTCTACCCCTACTCGTTTCGCTAAAATAGGTAAAACATTTAACACTTCTGTTAATGCGGCTGCAAGCATTCCAATGAATGTGCCACAAAATATTCCTAATATAACAAGCCAATATTGCGACGTTTGAAATGTAATGTTTTTCAAACTACACCAAGCTCCTGTTAACGTACCTGCAATAACTGCCCACTCAAAATATTGAATGTGTTTTCCACTTCTCGTTAATTGAGCTAGACGGGGGATTATACCAAGTACAGCTAAAAATGCGACATATCCGCTACCCACTGCAATTCCTCCCGCTAAACCAATTAAAATAACAAGCCCAGACTCAATCATCGGCAAGTTGTTTCATATTGTCCTTGTTTTCATGAACAATTACATATTGGTCAAGTGACTGCTGATATTGGAACATCTCCACTTCTAACGGACTCGGCTCTTCATTAATTCGCTTTTGAAATACATGATTAAAAAATAAGACCATACCTAACCCAAGACCTACTGAATAAGGAATTTGAAATAGCAGTGGCTGTGCCTTAAATTCTCCCGTAATCATGTAATATAACCGCTGGTGCACTTGTTGCATGCTTACATCTTCATGGAAATAAATGATCGCAAGAGCCGCTCCAATAAAAAGTAACAACCATACAAGTCCGAAGAAAACCGGATGTACTTTCTTTTTTTCATATATAATTTCAACAAGAGTTTGTCCAGAACCGAGTAAATTAATTTGTATATGAGCCGCTTTTCGCCTAATAATCTCAATAATTTTCATAACATCAATTACAACATGCGTCTTATCATGCGCTGTTATTTTGTAAACTACCTCATCCTGTAACGACTCAACTACCACAGTATCTCCGGCAAGTTGAGCGACATCACGTAGTTTCACTTCATACGTAGGAGAAACTTTTAATCGATTACGCATTTTAATATAAATTGTTTTTTCCAATTTCTATTCACCTCTTCACTCTTCCTCGTAGTTGTAGTATGGTTATTGAATTTTTTTCTAATACAATTTTTTCATAAAAAAACATCTGTACCGTTTCGGTACAGATGTTTTTTAGTTTATGCCTTTTTCTTAAATAAATTTGCAATACTTAATGCGAGTCCTCCCCAAATGACTACCATACCAATCACCATCATCATAATCGCTGATCCGCTCATTATGAAACACCCCGATCTTTCCATTCTTTTTCAAGCTTAGCAGAATCTGAATGTATTTGTGCATTCCATTTCTTTATACTAATGATTAATGCAACGATAAGGAAAGCTGCTGCAATTGACCAACCATACGTTACGACAAACTCCGTTGGATAATCTCCGTAGTTCTTTTTAATATTTTGGATTGTCCCATCAATTAACATGTACCCTAACATAAGCGGGGTAATAACGAGTAAACTCACTCTCCAAAACGTCCCCAATTTAATATCAGATACGAAGTTTGCGTGATTTTGATAAACTGGTAAACGTCGTAGAATGAGCCCTATCGTAACTACTTCCGCTAATGCAATTGAAATTAATCCGAAGTTATTAGCGAAATAATCAACAACATCTAGGAACATAAGCCCGCCACGCGTTGCAAAAACAAGAGAAACTAGTACGAGAAGCGTCCCCATAATTCCAATTGTTTTTTGGCGGCTTAAGCTGAACTTTTCAGATACGGCAGCAAAACATACTTCCGCAAGCGAGATGAGAGATGTAATTCCGGCAACCGTTAATGATAAGAAAAATAATACGCCAAATAACGGTGACATCGGTAATTCATTAATAATTTGCGGGAATACTACGAATGCAAGTCCTACACCAGCACTTGCTACTTTATCAACTGGCACTCCCATATTGTTTGCCATAAATCCAAGAGCTGCAAAGACCCCAATCCCTGCTAATAATTCAAATCCTGAGTTTGCAAACCCAGTAATAAAGGCATTATTTGTTGTATCTGATTTTTTCGGTAAATAACTAGAATACGTAATCATAATTCCAAATGCTAAAGATAAGCTAAAGAAAATTTGACCATAAGCTGCAAGCCATACCTTTCCATCAAAAATACGACTCCAATCTGGTTTGAAGAATGCATCTAATCCTTGCATCGCACCTTCCATCGTCACTGCACGAACTACGATAATAAGGAACATAACAACTAGTAAAGGGATGAAAATGCGGTTAACCACTTCAATTCCTTTTTTAACTCCTTTGAATGCAACACCAAGCACAATAATCCAAACGAGAGCTAATGGAATTAATACTTCCGGTACGAGCCCTCCAAACTGTCCAGGCTTATCTGCAACATGCAAATACTCTTTAAATAAAAATGATTGCGTATCTTTCCCCCATGCTCCAGTAATTGCAAAGTACGTATACGAAATAGACCAAGCAATAATTACTGCATAATATGTTGAAACGATAAACGTTACACACATTTGCCACCATCCGATAAATTCAGCACGCGGACTAATACGGAAGAACGTAAGTGGCGCGGAACCACGGTGACGATGCCCAAGAGCAAATTCAAACGCCAATAATGAAATACCAGTCGTTAATAATGCGAATAAGTACGGTAAAAAGAATGCGCCTCCCCCATTTTCATACGCTGTATAAGGAAAACGCCATATGTTTCCTAATCCAACGGCAGAGCCGACCGCTGCGAAAATAAATCCAGCCCTCGTTCCCCATTGTTGCCTCGTTTCCATATTTTCTTCCCCCTTTGTGACAAGTTCATACTTGGATTATATTTTAAATTTACTAAATTATCAATAAATTCTGTTAATTTTTACGAAAGTTTACAATCTCCTCCTATTTAAAATCAAAAAAAAATCGAATAGATAGCTATTCATCTATTCGATCTTTCATCTGTTTTAATATTTTCTTTTCAAGTCTTGAAACTTGTACTTGCGAAATGCCTATTCGCTCCGCTACTTCTGATTGGGTTTGGTCTTTATAGTAGCGTAAATATACAATTAAACGTTCTCGATCATCTAATTCTCTAATTGCTTCTTTTAAAGCAATTTTATCGAACCATTTCGTTTCAGATTGATCGGCAATTTGATCTAAAATAGTGATTGGATCTCCGTCGTTTTCATACACGGTTTCATGTATGGATGATGGAGCACGACTCGCTTCTTGCGCCAGAACCACTTCCTCTGGCGTTAGCTCTAACGCTTCGGCTACTTCATTAATCGTTGGGGCTCTTCCAAATTCTTTCGAAAGCTCGTCTCTCATCTTTCGAATTTTATTTCCTGTTTCTTTTAAAGATCTACTTACTTTCACTGATCCATCATCACGTAAAAATCGTTGTATTTCTCCAATAATCATTGGAACTGCATATGTTGAAAATTTCACGTCGAAAGATAAATCAAATTTATCTACCGATTTTAAGAGCCCAATACATCCAATTTGAAATAAATCGTCTGGTTCGTATCCGCGATTAAGAAAACGCTGCACAACCGACCATACGAGACGCATATTACTTTGAACGATTGTATCTCTCGCTTGTTGATCTCCATCTTGACTTTGTTGAATTAACGCTTTTAGCTCGTGGTCCTTTAACTGAGGTTTCTTCTTCTCATTTTTGACCTCTATGTCCATAGGCTATTCTCCTTAATTGCATAGAGCGTTACTATTTGATAAGTATTTTGTCAAATGGATTGTTGTCCCGAAAGATTCGTTTGAAATAACTTCTACTTCATCCATAAAATTTTCCATGATAGTAAATCCCATTCCGGAACGCTCTAATTCAGGTTTAGTTGTAAACAGGGGTTGTCTTGCTTCATCTAAATCAAAGATGCCAATCCCTTCATCTCGAATCGTGAGTTTCACCATTGCTTCTTCCAAAATTACAGAAATATAAACAACACCTTCCGCATTTCCTTCGTACCCATGAATAATTGCATTTGTAACTGCTTCTGACACAACTGTTTTAATCTCCGTAAGTTCTTCCATCGTTGGGTCTAGTTGCGCAATGAAAGCAGCTACTGTAACGCGAGCGAATGATTCATTTTGACTTAATGCCGAAAATTGAAGGTTCATTTCATTTCTCATTTATGCCACCCCCAACGTCGCGAGCGCATGCGCTTCACTTTCTTCTAAACGAACAATTTTAAATAAGCCCGACATTTCAAATAAACGTTTAACAGGCGGTGAAATTGCACAAACAACCATTTCTCCACCTAATCCCTTTACATGCTTATATCGGCCTAATATAACACCTAAACCAGAACTATCCATAAACGATAAGTTCTCTAGGCTCAAAACAATATGATGAACACCATGTGTCTCAATCATATCTGTTACTTTCGTTCGCAACTCTTCAGCAGTATGATGATCTAATTCACCCGCTAGTCTCACACATAGGACGTCACGCTTTACTTCTAATTGCATGGAAAGACTCACACGATTTCCTCCTTATGCTCAAACTTTACTCATTTACATACATAAAGATTTTCGTGATACAACATAAGAATCCTTCCTGCTGACAAAAGAAGAACTATTTCGCCATAAAGTGAAAATATTCGGCAATTATTTACTTTCATACGAATAGAAAAGCGGCAAAATGTTTGCCGCTATTTTGATGTTGAAAACATCCCAAAACTTCTTTTAAATAACTCCCACCAGCTCGCTGCAGCAACATCTTCTTTTGCTACAATTGTTTGCTTTAATAAAACATCTTTATCTTTTTTAATAACAAGTGTACCAAGTGCGTCACCTTTTTTAATCGGCGCTTTCACTTTCTTTTCAGCAATTACTTCTTGCTTTACTTTATCCATATTTTCGCCTTTCTTCATAAGAAGAGACACATTGTCTGACGCAACTAAATCTACTTTTTCTTTTTTACCTTTTCCTACTTGTACAGTCTTAATTTTTTCGCCTCGTGTATACAATTTCTTGGTCATATATTGACCAAATGCGTAGTCAAGAAGCTTCGTTACTTGATTGTTCCGTTCTTTTGATGTAGGTGCTCCCATAACAACTGAAATAACACGCATCCCATTCTTTTCAGCCGATGCTGTTAAACAATATTTTGCTTCTGTCGTAAAGCCCGTTTTCACACCATCTACTCCAGGATAAAAACGTACTAACTTATTCGTATTCACGAGCCAAAACTTCTTATCCGTATCTTCTCGTAAATAGTCTTCGTATTTACCTGTATATTTGCGAATAAGTGGGTACTTCATCAATTCTTTTGCCATTATAGCCATATCATTTGCTGTGGAATAATGGTCTTTAGCCGGAAGACCTGTTGGATTTTGAAAATGAGTATTTTTCAGTCCTAAATCTTTCGCTTTTTTGTTCATCATATTTACAAAACCTTCTTCTGAACCCGCGATATGCTCCGCTACTGCAACAGACGCATCATTTCCAGATGCAATAGCAATACCTTTTAGCATTTCATTTACAGTCATCTCTTCTCCAGGCTCTAAAAAGATTTGTGATCCACCCATTGAAGCTGCATGCTCACTTGCTCTAACTTTATCGGTCAGTTTTAGTTTTCCTTTTTCAACTTGTTCCATAATTAATAGCATTGTCATAATCTTCGTCATACTAGCAGGTGGTAACTTCTCATTTGGATTTTTATCAAACAAAACTTTACCTGTATCTTGTTCAATTACAATTGCTGATGACGCTTGTTCCGCTAACTTCGGCGTTGTTTCTTCTGTTTTTTCCTGCTTCGTCTTCTCAGATTGTGCGAAACTAACTGAAGTACCAGAAAGCAATAACATGAAACAAACAAGTATTCCAAAAACTCGCTTCATGACTAACCCTCCATTCTATATCAAACCTATTTTTTCCAATTTATTATTTTTTAATACCATATTTTTCTAATATTTTCAGTTGACAAATATATTCATCACCTATATTGTATTAAGTGTATTACATACAGCAGTACACTTAATACAAGTCAGAAAGGAGACATTGCTCTTGCATATTCAACTTGATCCAAGAAGCAACACTCCGATATGGGAACAAATTGTTCAAAATATAAAAGAACTCGTATTGAAAAACATGTTAGCTCCAAGTGATAAACTTCCTTCTGTACGCGAACTCGCTTCTTTACTCGTTATAAATCCAAATACAGTAAGTAAAGCGTATCAAGAGTTAGAGCGACAAGGGATTATTGAAACATTACGAGGAAAAGGAACATTTGTATCCCAATCGATTACCCCAACATTAGACGAAAGGAAAATCGCTATGGTTGAAAAGCAATTTCATCAATTACTATTAGAAGCCTCTTATCTTGGTATTACGAAAGATAAAATTCATGATTGGATAGATTCATACTATAAAGAGATTGGAGGAAATACGGATGCTGAAAGTGACAAGCCTCAAGAAAACAATTGATAATCAAACAATTTTAGACGATGTTTCTTTCACATTACAAAAAGGAAGTATCATCGGATTACTTGGAAGAAACGGTGCGGGCAAAACAACTTTATTACGAACGATGGTCGGCATTTTAGACCCTGATGCAGGGACTGTTACATATGAGGATACAAACATTCATCATTGTCCTGAAATAAAGCAAAAAATCGTATATGTTCCGGATTCTACTAACATATTGAACGGATATACGGTAAAAGAAATTGTAAAGTTTTATAAAGAAGTTTATAACGCATTTGATGAAGCATATTTCTATGAACTGTTAGAACGTTTTAACTTACCAAACAAACGAATTCGTAGTTATTCAAAAGGGATGAAAGCATTGCTTGCCATCATTTTAGCCGTTTCTACAAAAGCAGAATATATCATTTTGGATGAACCGACAAACGGACTTGATCCTATCGTTAAAAGGCAGATTTTACAGTTTCTCGTTGGAGAAGTGGCAGAAAAAGAGATTACCATTTTCATCTCAACTCACCATTTAGATGAAGTGGAACAAATTGCAGATACAATTATTATATTAAAAGGCCATACTATCTCGTCTATTACATCACTAGACGATGCCAAATCACGATTTGCAAAAATACAAGTAGCTTACGAACGTTCATTACCTCAAAAACTAGAAAACTTAAGCAATATTAAAATATTAAATCAAACAGGAAAAGTATATACAATCTTAATTGAGGGAAATGTGGCTGCAACATTGGAGAAGTTTTATAAAGAACAACCTATACTCATTGAAGAATTAACAATGTCACTTGAAGATGTCTTCGTTACGACACTAGAGGAGGATGGTTATGTTTCATAAGGCGTTGTGGACGTGGAATTGGAAACGCGGGAAATATGCTGTACTACTGTTCTTCTTTTATACACTTTATCTTCTATCTTTCGGATACTATAAAGCAGCTCAGCAACAACTTGCTAATTATTATAAATTACATGAAAAGGGAACGTTCTATTATGATTATGCTTTTTGGTCAAATACAGGTAATAGTTTTTGGATAACTATCCTTATTATTTCTATTGCTTGTCTATTAATAGGGTGGGAACGTAGCAGCCAGTCTAATGCACTACTTTTAACAATGCCATTTAAAAGAAAAGATGTTTTCTTATCTAAATGGGCTTTCGGTTCATTTTGGATTATTGGGTCTCTCCTTGTAAACTGGATTCTTATGTACTTTATTTATAGAACAACGATTCATTTTGATTATCAATCATTCGGGCCATTTCATCGATACTTTCTTTATGCAATTGTTTCATATGTTGCAGTATATACAGCTGCATTATGTATCGGTGCCTTTACTGGAAGCGTTGTTTCACAAGTTGTTTTTTGTATTCCTTGGTTACTAATGGGTCTTACATTTATTTCATTGCTGTACAATTTTACAATAAATCATTTAAATGTTCAAAATAATAGAAACTCTCACTTATATGAAAGTCTTTCTGAAATAAATAATAAAACAAATATTGTTGCACCAATATATAATTTTTCTATTTATTACGATTATGATCCAAAATCACGTAAAAAAGAAAACGATCCAAACACTTTAAGAGATCCAGCATCTTATAGATATTATTCAGCTAAATCCATATTAGTCCCGATTTTTTATACAATATTTTACTTACTACTTGGCGCATATTTATATACAAGATCACCAAATGAAAACACTCAAAAGATATTTATTTTCCAAAAACATTTAAAAATATGGATATGGGGGACAACCATTTACTTTGCATTACTAGGTGGCTATAAAATAAATCAATTTTATTTCTTACCTAACTACTATATCAGTTTGTTTCTCGCTGGAATCATTACTTATGTTGTATTATCACGCCTAACAAATTATAAAGTTTTTTAAAGGAGAGATCCTATGTTTCAAAAAGCACTATGGCTAAGAACATATCAACAAAGTAAATATGTTGTATGGTTATTTTGGCTCGTCAGCTTCTATACTTTGTCATATAAATACTATATGACTTCTATTCAACAGCAATATTTTCTAAATATGAATAAAAAATGGAAAGTTATATATCATTACAGTTTTGATTTAACACTTCTAGATTCTATCATGCTGTTAGGTAGTGTGCTAATCGTTCTAGCTTGTACGTTAATTGGATGGGAAAGACAAAATAACGCTAGCGACTTGTTATGGTCTATGCCATTTAAACGTTCACACCTTTATATAACAAAGTGGTTGTTTGGAATCTGTAATATCGCCGCTGTTGTCGTTTTAAACTGGGGGCTATTTGCTATTATGAAAAAGTTAACTTTTCATAATAAATATCAAGTATTTTCCCCTTTTCATAGTTACTTTATATACATGTTAATTGTATTAATCGCTATTTATACACTTACCTTATGTGTAGGTACAATCGCAGGGAATATTATATCGCAAGGATTTCTTACTGCAGCTATATTAATCTTCCCAGTGTTACTTCCATCTCTAATATCAGGAGTCATTGCTGTTCACTCGAATGCCGACTTTCATGAGAACAATGGCAGTATACATGATATTATGGAAAACATACGTATTTCTGGTCCAGCAGAAGAGTTTACTATTAGCTTTAATTACGATCCTCAAAACGCTTATACTGATAAGGATGGAGTACGTCATAATGAACCAAACTTTACAACAATCCCGCCGGCAAAAACATTGATTGCACCTATTGCACATATTATTATTTTATTATCACTCGGTATATATTTATATGCCCGTTCAGTCAATGAGCGAAATGGTAACTACTTATTGTATCCGAAACTACAAAAAGTAGTTATGGCTTGTGCGATTTTCTTTGGTGGAATCGTTGGAGGCTTAATGCTAAGTCGCGCGCATTCATTGCCTAGCTTTTACATCGGATTTTTAGTTACTAGTTTAATTATGTATTTCTTCCTGCCAAAAATATTAAAATGGAAAGTCTCTTGGAATTTTAAATAAAATAACCTCCTCTTCATGAGGAGGTTATTTCACATTCTCTCTTCTTTTCCCATACTCTTTTTCTTGCTTCGTTCCAAACCCGTCACCATTTGCGACGATTTGATCTGTTGGAGCAACTATGCTTTCAGCAATTCTCCATTCTCCTCCTTGTTGAATAAACACTTGCATAAAATAATTTATGCCATTTAACTGATACGGATTTTCTTTTTTCACTTCATAACGAGCTGCAACATAATACACTTGCACATTCTCAGCTTGAAACTTAGAAATATATTGCGATAATCTCGGGATGTACTGTGATGCTTTCTGAAGTGGAAGTTGTTTTACTTTTATAAGAGAAGACTTTGTCACATTGCTTATCGTATCTTCATGCCGAATGTTATCACTATGATGAAATAAAATAGCATTCTGCATAGAACGAATCCATAGTTTTGAATATAAAACAGGTTGCTTATTTGAAATATGTTGTAATTCTTTCTGAACGACTTGAAGAGGCGTTGCAGCGTCCACGAATTGATTAAAGCAGAAAAAACTTCCAATCATAATGAAAAGCATACAAATACGTTTCATAATCTTTCACTCCGATTCTTTTTAATTAAAGTATTGGAGTTTCAAAATGTTTTTATTCAAAAGAAAAAGGATAGGAAAGCTTTCGCTTCCTATCCTCATTTATTATAATACGCGGCCAAATAGCTCTAACACCATTTCGATTTCTTGGTCGCTCCAACCTTTAAATTTCTCTTTATAATATTCTTTACGCACAGCTTCAAGTTTTTCAGTTACTTCTCTTCCGTGTTCTGTAATTTCTAGGTACACGATACGACGGTCTGAATTTGAACGCTTTCTTTCTACAAACCCTTTTCGTACGAGACGATCAGTAACAGCTGTAATATGACTAGAGGTTACGTTTACTTCACTCGCAATTTGCGAAGCCATCTGTGGACTCTTTAAAAATAACGCGCGTAATACAGAAAATTCATTGTATGGCATATGTTCTGCAAAACGTGTATTAATATCATTTTGTAATAAACGTATCATCTTTCGAAATGATCCGGATAACTCTAAAATCAGTGTTTCTCTTTTTTCGTTCACTAGCCTCGTCCCTTTTTTATCATATTTACACATATTATAATCTATAAATACCCTTATTGTATATGCTTTCTTTCTTTAACATTCTCATTTATGTAACTTTTTCATACAAATTTCTTTTTTGTTCACACATATACATATAAATAAGGATGGTGATGGAAGATGCAAGGTGGAATGAATCCTTATTTACACAACGTACGTACAGCTAATACTGGTAAAGAAGCTACCATTACGGTGCAAGGTGAAGGCGTTGTAAAAGCAAAACCAAATGTTGTTATATTAACGATTGGTATTCGTACAGATCATAAAAATGTAAAACAGGCACAAGAAGAGAATGCAGTGCAATCAAAACAATTATTGGATGCACTAAAACAACTAGGTATTGCCGAAAAAAATATAGAAACCATTTCATATACGATTACACCCCAGTACGAATATGTAAATGATAAAGCATTACTACAAGGATATCGTGTGGAACATTTGTATGAAATTACCGTTTTAAATGTACAAAAAGCAGGGGAAGTATATGATATAGCCGTTTCAAATGGAGCAAACTTAGCAAAAGGGTTACGTTTTCGAATATCTCATCCAAATAAATATTATGAGCAAGCTCTTATTCAAGCTCTGCAACAAGCGGTAGAAAAAGCTCGTGCTATTGCGAGTACATACAATTTAAACATTAATCCAGTTCCACTCTCATTCGTTGAAGAATCCGCCCAATTACCACGGGAAGTGACGTCCTATGCTACTTTACATGCGCAAGCAGCTCCGCCCATTCAATCAGGAGAATTAGAAATCATTTCAACAATACGAGCCATTTTTACGTATTTATAAATAATTTCTTTTATAAGTAAACGTTATCATTTTCCTTGTTGTAAAAACATGATGTTCTGATATAATAAAGGACGGTGAGCTCTTACAAAAGAGATATCACGGGTGGGAGAGGGATATGAAAAAGAAGGTTTAACATGAAAGGAATACTTGAAAGAACATTTAAATTAGGTTTACACGAAACATCACCAAAACAAGAAGTTTTAGCTGGAGTTACGTCATTTTTCACAATCGTATATATTATGATTGTAAATGCATCAATTTTATCGGATGCTGGCATTCCTCTTGAAGCTGGAATTTTAGCAACTGTTTTCAGTTCATTTGTCGGATGTCTGCTCATGGCATTTTGGGCAAATGCACCTGCTATTCTTGTCCCTGGTATGGGCGTAAATGCATTCTTCACGTACACTGCTGTGCATACGCTCGGATTAGCTTGGCAGGAAGCATTAGCAGCTGTCTTCATCTCTGGTATTATTTTTGCAATTGCTGCGTTTACACCAATCGCTCGCTTGCTTTCAGTATCGATTCCAAAGTCATTAAAGGAAGCTATTACTGTCGGCATCGGATTATTTTTAGCATTTATCGGATTGCAAAAAGGTGGTTTAGTCGTTTCGAATCCAAATACTGCTGTTGCAATGGGTAAATTAAGTAACCCTGTCGTTCTTGCGACACTACTTACTCTTATCGTTGCACTTGTACTATTTATTCGTAACGTACGTGGAAGCTTTTTATGGACGATTGCAATAGGAACTGGTATTGCATGGCTATTTGGTCTTGTTGATACAAGTCAAATCGGAAATAGTTCATTCTCATTCGCTAATTACGGCGATGTGTTTGGAGCTATGTCATTTGGCAAACTTTCTTCCTTACCGTTTTGGATTGCAACATTCTCCTTAAGCATGGTGCTTATTTTTGAGAACATGGGACTTCTGCACGGTTTATTAGAAGATGACCGTAAATTCCCACGTGCTTACCAAGCCAATGCAATTTCAGCAATGACATGTGGTCTATTTGGCACAAGCCCTACCGTATCAACAGTAGAGAGTGCTGCAGGT
Source organism: Bacillus sp. AY18-3 (assembly GCF_008042305.1). Classification (NCBI taxonomy): domain Bacteria; kingdom Bacillati; phylum Bacillota; class Bacilli; order Caryophanales; family Bacillaceae; genus Bacillus; species Bacillus sp. AY18-3. The sequence goes on from NZ_QKQR01000008.1 coordinate 81,459, forward strand.
ATTACTGCAGGCGGAAAGACAGGTCTGACGTCTATCGTTACAGGGTTGTTATTCTTCGCATCACTGTTTGCACTTCCGTTTGTGAAACTAATTCCTGATAGTGCCATTGCACCAATCTTAATTATTATTGGCGGCCTGATGATTACAAGCATTCAGCAAATTCCTCTGAACGATTTTTCAGAAGGATTTCCAGCGTTCTTAATTATCGTCATGATCCCGCTCACATATAGTATCGCTGATGGCATTGCGTTCGGATTTATTGCTTATCCTATCTTAAAAGTTGCTCTTGGAAAGCGTAAAGAAGTCGCACCGTCTATGTATATCGTTACATGCTTATTCTTAGCCATGTTCGTATTACATGCTATTGGTTAAGTAAAAACACCGAGGAATTTTCCTCGGTGTTTTTTTACTTAAACCATCCTTTTTTATAAAACCAAGCCATCATCCCACCGCCAATTAGCGCCATTAGAAGTAGACAAATAAAATAACTATATTGTCCACCAAGCTCTGGCATATGCGTAAAGTTCATTCCGTATACTCCCGCAATAAATGTTAATGGCATGAAAATAGTCGAGAATACAGTTAATGTTTTCATAATGTTATTCATATGATGTGAGTTTAATGAAAAATAGCTATCCCGAATATCTGCCGTTAACTCGCGGCTTGCTTCAATCATTTCTGTCAGTTTAAGCAAATGGTCATGTATATCTTTAAAATAAATCTCATGATCACTTATACCGTAAAAACGAGTCGAATTTAAAATACGATACAATAAATCACGCATCGGAATGATTGTGCGCCTTAGCTTCGATAAATCTGTACGTATATCAAATACTTCTTCTAATACACTTCCTGCTGTCTCACCCGTTAAATTATCATCAATTGCATTTAAATGATCCTCAATGTAATATACAGGCGCAAAATAGTCATCTACAATTTGGTCGATAATTGTATGCGCTACGTGTAAAGGACTATTTTTAATACGCTTCTTTTCCCCAAGTGTTTTCCATACTCTTTCGATTGCATTGTTATGAGAAAAGTGGAAAGAAACAATAAAACGATCACTAATAAATAAATCAATCTCGTGCGGTTCTAATCCATCCTCACCAAATGCATGAAGAACTAAAAAGTTATATCCATCATAAAAATCAACTTTTGGTCTCTGTACATATTCTATACAGTCTTCAATTGCAAGGGGATGGAACTTAAAATGATCTTGCAAAATGTATGTATACTCTTCTTTCGTTGGCTTATATAAATCTAGCCAATACCATACAATATGGTCTTTCGTTGTTTCTTCTAGCGAAACATCATATAATACTTCATCTGTTTTTGTTATTGCACAAATTCTAATCATAATTTCACCCATTATTATTATAAACAAAAAATAGCAAAAAAAGCCAAGGAGAAATACTCCTTGGCCCTTTTTTATTATTCGGTAACGATGCCGTGCACTAATGTTGGTGCATCTACATGTTCGTTAGCAATCTTCATGTTCTCATAAATTTTTGCTTTTACATCGTCCACATTTTCACGGTTTGCGTAAATTGTAACAAGGGATTCACCTTTTTTCACGCTGTCCCCTACTTTTTTGCGAAGCATTAAGCCAACTGCTAAATCAATTTCAGATTCCTTCGTCGCACGTCCTGCTCCTAAAAGCATTGCTGCTGTTCCGATTTCATCTGCAACGATTTCTGATACATAACCGTCTTCCTTCGCTTCTACTTCAATTTTAAACTGTGCTTGTGGTAATTTAGAAGGATCATCAACAACAGAAGCATCGCCGCCTTGCGCTGATAAGAACGTTTTAAATGATTCTAGCGCTTTACCGTTGTTCATTACTTCAATTAATTTCTCACGTGCATCTTCTAAAGATGAAGCTTGTCCAGCAAGGTATACCATTTGACTTCCAAGTGTTAAACATAACTCTTCTAAATCTTTCGGCCCCTTACCTTGTAATGTATCAATTGCTTCTTGTACTTCAAGTGCGTTACCAATCGCCTCACCAAGTGGTTGACTCATATCAGAAATAACAGCCATCGTATTACGACCAACATTATTACCAATGCGCACCATTGCTTCTGCTAAACGTTTTGCATCTTCATCTGTTTTCATAAATGCACCTGCTCCAGTTTTTACATCAAGAACAATTGCATCTGCACCAGCAGCAATTTTTTTACTCATAATCGAACTTGCAATAAGCGGAATTGAGTTTACTGTTGCCGTTACATCACGAAGTGCATATAACTTTTTATCCGCAGGTGTTAAGTTTCCACTTTGACCAATAACTGCGATTTTGTTTTCATTTACAAGTCGCATGAATTCATCATTTTCGATTTCAACATGGAATCCTGGAACTGCTTCTAATTTATCAATTGTACCACCTGTATGTCCTAACCCACGTCCAGACATTTTTGCAACCGGTACACCTAAAGCGGCTACTAATGGACCTAACACAAGTGTTGTTGTATCACCAACACCACCTGTTGAGTGCTTATCTACTTTTACCCCTTCAATAGCTGATAAGTCGATTGTATCACCGCTATTTACCATTGCCATAGTTAAATCAGCACGTTCTTGATCATTCATATCTTGGAAGAAAATTGCCATTGCAAGTGAACTTACTTGGTAATCAGGAATATCACCATTCGTATATCCTTCAACAATAAAGTTAATTTCTTCTGTCGTTAATGCATGTCCGTCACGTTTTTTTGCAATTAGGTCCACCATTCTCATTGTGAGGTCACCCCTTCATTTGTTTTACGATTGCTTTTACTAATGCTAAGAAGTTAGCTTTAACACGTTCTGTCGTTTCGATTACTTCATCGTGATGAAGTGGCTGATCTAAAATACCAGCTGCCATATTTGAAATACAAGAAATACCAAGTACTTTCATACCAGCATGACGCGCTACAATTACTTCAGGTACTGTTGACATACCAACTGCATCTCCGCCAAGTGTACGAAGCATACGAATTTCAGCAGGTGTTTCATATACAGGACCTGTCATTCCAACGTATACACCTTCTTGTACTTTAATATTTAAGTCCGCTGCAACTTGTTTCGCCATTTCACGAAGTTCTGTCGTATATGATGTAGACATATCAGGGAAACGTACGCCCATTTCAGAATCATTCGGTCCGATTAATGGATTTGTACCCATGAAGTTAATGTGGTCTGAAATTAACATAAGATCGCCTGGCTCAAATGATGTATTTACACCACCAGCTGCATTTGTTACAACAACTGTTTCTACACCTAGTTCTTTCATCACACGAACTGGGAATGTTACTTTTTGCATGTCGTATCCTTCATAGAAGTGGAAACGTCCTTGCATTGCTACTACTGTTACACCTTGAAGTGTACCGAATACTAGTTGACCTGCATGACCTTCTACAGTTGATACTGGGAATTCAGGGATTTCACTGTAAGGTACTGTTACTGCGTTCTCGATTTCATCTGCTAATACACCTAGTCCAGATCCAAGGATTAGTCCTACTTGTGGCGTTTCTTGAAATTTCTCTTTTAAGTATGAAGCTGATTTTGTAATAAGTTCACGATTCATTTGTTTATCCCCCTATTTCTTTAGCTCGTTTAAGAAGCTTGTTCCGTGTTCTGGCATTTTCACGCCGAAGTTTTCTGCTACCGTTGCACCAATATCAGCAAATGTTTGACGAATTGATAATTCTTGTCCGCCATCTTTCATGCTTGGGCTATATGCTAATAACGGTACATATTCACGTGTATGATCAGTACCGTGGTGAACTGGATCATTACCGTGGTCTGCTGTAATTAATAATAAATCATCTTCTTTTAGTTTTTCGAATACTTCTGGAAGACGAGCATCATACTCCTGCAGAGCTTCTCCGTACCCTTGTGGATCACGGCGGTGTCCAAATAATGCATCAAAGTCAACTAAGTTCAAGAAGCTAAGACCTGTAAAGTCCATATTTAATGTATCTACAAGCTTATCCATTCCATCCATATTAGACTTCGTACGAAGTGACTCAGTTACACCTTCACCATCATATATGTCAGAGATTTTACCGATAGCAATAACATCGTAGTCACTATCTTTTAATTCATTCATTACCGTACGGCCGAATGGTTTTAATGCATAATCATGACGGTTTGGTGTACGTGTAAAGTTTCCAGGCTCACCAACGAATGGACGAGCGATAACGCGACCTACCATGTATTTCTCATCTAATGTTAATTCACGTGCAATTTTACAAATTTTATATAACTCATCAAGCGGCACTACTTCTTCGTGTGCTGCGATTTGTAATACGCTATCAGCAGAAGTGTAAACGATTAAAGATCCTGTTTCCATTTGCTCTTGACCAAGCTCATCAAGAATCTCAGTTCCAGAAGCTGGTTTATTACCGATGATTTTACGACCTGTTTTTTCTTCTAATTCATCAAGTAATTCTTTCGGGAAGCCTTCAGGGAAAACTTGGAATGGTGTATCAATGTACAGACCCATAATTTCCCAGTGACCTGTCATTGTATCTTTACCAGTAGATTTCTCTTCCATTTTTGTATAATATCCAAGTGGTTTTTCTACTTTAGAGATACCTTTCATTTCACGAATGTTACCAAGACCTAATTTCACCATGTTAGGCATTTGTAACCCATTCATATGTTCAGCAATGTGACCAATTGTGTCAGATCCTAAATCACCAAATTGCTCAGCATCTGGTGCTTCACCGATTCCAACAGAATCCATTACGACTAGGAATATACGTTTATATTTATTCATAACTGCGACCTCCTATAAGTTCAGTTCTACTTCTTGTAGTATGTTCAAAACGCTATAAAGTGAAACTGTTCTCCATAAGAATTCTCTTTCGTTCTCATTGTCAAACAGTACTTCTTTAATTGATTCTCTAACCTATTTCGTTTACTTCGAAACGACTCAAAAACATTTCTAGTTTTTTCTAAGTCAGATGTCAGACATCTGATACAGATATCATAACATGTTTACGCTTTCTTTTTAATACATTTTCGTAGAATTTCTCATTTTCTTCACACTTCTATTGTAATCCATTATGCAAATAAGTGCTAATTATTTTATGATTTATTTCTTCATATAAAGTGAAACTTTGATTAGTAGGAGTTTAGTTCTTCTCCACTGATTATAAGCCCTCATCAATTGGACGTTTACGGAATAAAAATAAAAAGCAGCTCTAAAGAGCTGCTTTTTATTTTACTTCTACTGTTTCTTCTTTATGTTCATGTAGTTCGCCTTTTTTAACATGAACTTTCACTTTGTAAGAACCATTTTCTTTGAAAGTATGTTTCGTTTCATACTCTCCTTTATTTCCTTCTTTCGCTGGAATAAATTCGTGTTTTTCAACACCATCTTTCCAAATCTCAAGTTGTACTTCAGCACCAGTTAACGCTTCTTCTTTTTGTTTTAAATGAACTTTCATAGTCGATTCAGCATTTGCTTTTATATCACCAGCCATAAGATGGATCATTGTATCGCTTTTATGATCGCCATGCCCTGCACCGTGATGACTATTTTCTTTTTTCGCATCTTCTACTTTCGCATTTCCTACAGCCACTTTTACTTCTGGCATAACATGCATTTCACGTGCATTTGTGTGAGCGATAATATGGTATACTCCATCCGTCTCGAACGTTTTCTCTACTGCATAAACACCTTTTCCTTTATGCTTACCATCTAACATCTCGTGCTTTTCGTCGCCAGCTTTCCAAATTTCAAACTTTACATCATCAGCATCTGTTACTTTTTCTTTTCCTTGTGTAACAAGTGCTTGTACTTCTGTTTTTTCACCAGGTTTAATTTCTTTCGGATTTGTTTGAACTGCTACTTTTACAGCTTCTAGTTTCTGTTCTTTTTTCGGTTCTTCTTTGTTTGTATTACAGCCAGCCAATGCTAGCATCGCGATAAATAAAGTCATAATAAGTTTTTTCATCATCATTTCCTCCTTCATACCTTATTTAGTATAGAGGAAATACATTGTAATATTCTAGTCTTCTGCTGAAAACAATGTACGAAATGTTTGTGAAGTTTTTGTGAAGTACTGTAGCCTTTTGAATCTATGAAAAAAGAGCATAGTAACTATGCTCTCGGATGAAACTGTTTATATACATCTTTTAATCTAGCTTTTGAAACATGCGTATAAATTTGCGTCGTTGAAATATCTGCATGTCCAAGCATTTCTTGCACAGCACGCAAGTCTGCTCCATTTTCTAATAAATGCGTAGCAAAAGAATGGCGCAACGTATGCGGTGTAAGCTCTTTTTCAATATTTGCTTCTTTCGCCAATCGTTTTAAAATTTTCCAAAATCCTTGTCTTGATAATCGATTCCCATGATGGTTTAAAAAGAGTGCATCTACTACTTTTTTACCCATCAATTCTCTTCTTCCCTTTTCAATATACTTTTGAATCGCTTCCGTCGCTAAACTTCCTAGTGGAATAATTCTTTCTTTATTCCCTTTCCCTATGCAACGAACAAATCCCATCGTTAAATGTACATCTTCTAAATTTAAGGCAATTAATTCCGAAACACGAAGTCCTGTTGCATACAATAACTCTAGCATCGCTTTGTCACGAACCCCAAAAGCACTCGTCATTTTCGGTGTCTGAAGTAACGCCTCTACTTCATCGATTGATAGTACTTTCGGTAATTTCCGTTCTCCTTGCGGCGTTTCAATATGTACGGATGGGTCGTGCTCTACCGCCCGTTCACGAAGTAAAAATTGGTGAAACGAACGAATCGATGCAATATGACGTGCTAATGTTTTCGAAGATTTTCCGTTTTCTTTTAAGTGCTGCAGAAAATTAACAATGTGCAAGCGTGTTACTTCATGAAAGCTTTTCGCCTGTTCTACATTTTGCAAATACTTTACATAACTTTTTAAATCACGTTCATAAGATACTACTGTATTTTTCGCTAGTCCTTTTTCGACAACCATATAATGAATAAAATCTTTTAATTGATCTTCCAATCTACACTACTCCCCATTTTCATAGAAAAACATCATTCTATTTACGAAAGCATCCTTTGCCGGCTCTTCATTCCCTGATACTTTTTCTACAGTCTCTTCTTTTGGCTTTTCATAACGATGATAGCTTTCATATTCTTCATTTATCCATAGTATAGCGAAATAAAACAAAATCGTACAACTTGTAAATAATAAAAATACTTTTATCCCATCAAAAGTTAATTTTAAAGCTCGGCGCATTGTAAATTCCTCCAAAATATAAGTTATTACAACATATGCCAAGCTTTCACCAATTTATACCTTATTCAAATAAAAAACCTCTTCCTAGTTAAATAGGAAAAGGTTATTTTTCATCCGTTTCATTTTCTTGACAATTTTTACAAATCCCATGGAATGTTAAACGATGATCCTTCACCTTAAAGCTCCAGTCATGTTCTACTTTCCTTTCCACTTCACCAAGTAAATCTTCTTGTATTTCTTGTACAGCACCACATTGTGTACAAATCAAATGATGGTGGAAACGCTGCGCACCTTCTTGGCGTAAGTCATAGCGTGAAACACCGTCTCCGAAGTTAATCTTATCGACAACTTTTAACTCAGATAATAGTTCTAAAGTTCGATAGACGGTTGCTAATCCGATCTCTGGCGACTTTTCTTTTACAAGGAGGTAAACATCTTCTGCGCTTAAATGATCTTCTTCATTTTCTAGCAGCACACGAACTGTTGCTTCACGTTGCGGTGTTAATTTGTAGCTCGCTGCATGTAATTGCTTCTTAATTCGTTCAATTCTTTCTTCCATTCGGTACTACTCCCTCCTCGCCACTCTTACACCATTATATCAGAAGAAGGGCTTCTGTCAAAAGAAAAACAATAAAAACAAATTGATAATTATTCTCAAAAAGTATTTATTGTTTATTAATAGCCTCAACGACTTCTTTCATTAAAACTGGTGATGCATAAGCTTCTACACTAGAAGCAAGAGCTAACACTACTCCGATTACAAGAAAGAAGCATGTATAACGAATTAATAATGGTAATAGCGGTTCGGTTATTTTCCGAATAAATTGATGTCTAATCATCCGTAAGGAAAAGCTTGCGGCAATTGTTGTCATAACGAGAAATACTGGAATAATAATGAGATTTTGTGGCAATACAGAAACGAATGCTAATAATAATCCATTCCATCCATGCTGACTTACTAAAAAACCTACTGTAAATCCGACAACTACTCCTTTTACAAATAATAAAATAAAAATAAGTGGCAATCCAATAATTGAAATCCCTAAAATCCAAATAAATCCAATGTATTTTAATTGTGAAAAGTAACTTTCTCGAAACATTTCGCTTGCAATAGCAAATTCTCCTTTAGAAACTTGTCCAAAAAAACGTTGTAAATAAAATGATAAATCTTGTTTTTGATTTAATTGTAAACTATTTACAAGAATGGCCCCAAATATTACTCCCATCAATAATAAAACAGCGTTAAATATATATAATGAAGAGTTTTCCTGTATGTGAGACATTACACGGTCTTGCCAAGTTTTTCTCCACATTTTTCTTCCCTCCGTTCACACTCTTACTAAAAATGTATGAAAGAAAGAAAAAAGTATGACGAATTAACATTGAAATTCCGCTCTACTTTGCTAAACTAAAAAGTAGAGAATAGGAGGGATTTCTCTTGAAACCATTATTATTAGATTTTCCAACATTATTTCAAACTGAACGCTTACAAGTTCGTAAGCCATTTCCAGGTGATGGTGCAGAAGTGTATGAAGCAATCCAAGCTTCTCTAGAAGACTTAGTACCGTGGATGCCAATTAACGCTGAAACAGAAGAAAGTGCTGAAGAAATCGTTCGTAACGCTCACGGGCAGTTTTTACTTCGTGAAACACTTGATTTTCACTTATACGATAAAGTATCTGGTACATTCATCGGAGCTATAACGCTCAAGCCTGAAAACTGGGATATTCCAAAGTTTTCACTTCACTTCTGGCTGCATAGTGCTTATACAAAACAAGGCTATATGACTGAAGCCATTAAAGGTGCCATTCAATTTGCCTTTGATAAGCTAAGTGCTAGAAGAATTGAAATTCGTACTGATGCAACAAATGCAAATGCATGTAACCTAGCAGAACGTTTAGAATTTATTCTAGAAGGTACAATGGAAAATGATTTCATAGCACCAGATGGTAGCTTACGTGATGCACGCGTATACGCAAAAATCAATTAAAAAACACTCGCCTTTGGCGAGTGTTTATTTTTGTAGTTGTAAATATTGTACTGCAAACATCGTCTTCGCATCATGAATACGAAGATCTTTCATAAGAATAATCGCTTCTTCTAACGATACTTCCATCAATTCTACGAATTCATCTTCATCTAACTCGGCTTTATTTTCTTTTTTCGTCAAACCTGTCGCTTTATATACATATAAAATTTCATCTGCAAATCCTGGAGATGTATAGAAAGAAGTAATAAGCTCCATATTTTCACATACATATCCTGTTTCCTCTTCTAATTCACGAACTGCTGTCACCTCAGGTTTTTCACCAGGTTCTAACTTGCCGGCCGGAATTTCTATAATCGCCTTTTCAAGCGCTTTACGATACTGCTCGACAAGCACAATTTTCCCCTCATCAGTAATAGCAATAATAGCAACTGCACCAGGGTGATTTACAATTTCACGTTTACTCATTGCTCCATTTGGTAATACTACATCATCAACACGAACTTTTATAACTCTACCATCAAAAATCGGTTCAGTTTTTACTGTTCTCTCTGCAAGATTACTCATACTACTTCATCTCCCTGTTCTATTTCCTATTCTTTCCTCATACATTTTACCACATTGAAAGGAGCGTGATAGAAATGAAAGTTTATATTTTACCAAATCGCGTCACTTTAGTCGGAAAAGCATGGCAAATTCGCCATAAGCTAAAACAATATGGAAAAGAGTATACAACTGTACAAGAGTGGATTACAGCAAATAAAAAGTAAACGTTTGTCAACCTCTTTTCCCTTGCGTACAATAAAGGTAAGGAGGTTGACCTATGAAAAAACGTCAATTAGGAAACTCAGATTTGTTTGTGACAGAAATGGGACTTGGCTGTATGTCTCTCGGTACATCTGAAACAGAAGCTATGCGTATTATCGATGAAGCAATCGACTTAGGAATCAATTTTTTTGATACAGCGGATTTATATGATTATGGATTAAACGAAGAATTTGTTGGAAAAGCCTTAAAAGGGAAACGAGACCAAATTGTTCTTACAACAAAAGTTGGAAATCGATGGACAGAAGAAAAAAACGGGTGGTCTTGGGATCCTTCTAAAAGTTACATAAAGGCTGAAGTGAAAGAAAGTTTACGTAGACTTCAAACTGATTATATTGATCTTTATCAACTTCACGGCGGGACGATTGAAGATCCAATAGAGGAAACAATTGAAGCCTTTGAAGAATTAAAAAAAGAAGGTATTATTCGTCATTACGGTATTTCTTCTATACGTCCAAATGTTATCCGTGAATATGCTAAACGTTCCAATATCGTTAGTGTGCTAATGGAATATAGCCTTTTAAATCGTCGCCCTGAAGAATGGTTCCCACTTCTAAGTGAACATCAAATTAGCATTATTGCTCGTGGGCCACTTGCAAAAGGAATTTTAACTGATAATAATGCAAGAAAGATAGAAAGAGTAAAAGAAAAGAATTATCTTTCTTATTCTTACGATGAATTATATGCGACACTTGCGAATGTAAAAGAAATAATCGGAGAAAGCTCTTTAACAGGAACAGCTATTCAATATTGCTTACATAACGAAACTGTTGCAGCTGTTATACCTGGTGCAAGCTCTATTGGGCAATTGAAAGAAAATGGCCAGGCTAGTAAACAAACACAGTTAACAACCGCTCAATATATACAACTTCAGCAAATTGCTAAATGTGATACTTACGCTTTACATCGTTAAAAAGACGCTACCAGTATGGTAGCGTCTTTTTATAGCGTATCATATTTATCCGGATTCGTTCCTACATGTAAATTACGATTTAACGTATTAATTTGAGTCATCTCTTCTTCCGTTAATGAAAAATCAAAGATAGAAAAATTCTCCTTAATGCGAGATGGTGTAACAGATTTAGGAATCGTCACTACCCCGCTCTGAATATCCCATCTTAATATAACTTGCGCAGGTGTTTTTTCATATTTCGTAGCAATGGCCTGAATAATCGGGTTCTCGAATACTTCCCCGCCTCTCATTAATGGGCTCCATGCTTCCATTTGAATTTGCTCACCTTGACAGAAATTACGCAATTCAAATTGCGCTAACATCGGATGAAGTTCCACTTGGTTGACCATCGGCTTCACTTTACAATTTGGTAATAACAGTTCTAAATGATGTTTATGAAAATTTGAAACACCAATTGCGCGCACTTTACCTTCTTCATACAGTTTTTCTAGCGCTCGGTACGTATCGACATACTTCCCTCTTATTGGCCAATGTATTAAATATAAATCTACATAGTCCATTTGTAATTTCTTTAAGCTTTTTTCAAACGCCTCAAGTGTTTCCTCGTATCCTTGATCGTCGTTCCAAACTTTTGTTGTAATAAATATGTCTTCTCTCGGAATCCCTGATTCACGAACCGCTTCTCCGACACCGCTTTCATTTTCATATACAGTTGCTGTATCAATCGAACGATATCCAACTTCTAACGCTGTTTTTACTGCTTGTTTTACTTCATCGCCTTCTTTCGCTTTATAAACGCCTAGACCAATCATCGGCATTTTTACGCCATTATGAAGTGTAGTTGTTGGAATGTGCACAGTCGTCTCCCTTTCATTCTTACATTTTTTATAAGCTACCACTTTATTTCAACAAGATTCAACCAAAAAGTCAAAACATATGTACAGTTTACATAATAATTTTATACACTAAAACGCAAACTCAATTATTCATATTTCCTTCTCTCCATTCTTTCGCTTTTTCATCAACACTACGCACAAACTCATTTTTTCCTTCCGTATATAACGTGCCATCATATGTATATTTTTCGGCTAATTCTTTCTTTAAGGTTGCATATGCCTCTGCTTCTTCACAATGAGCCATCATATAATCACGAAACGCTAAATGCCTTACTATCTCAGGATTTCCTTTTTCAAAAACGTGTAAGTGATACGAGCGTTTTTCCTCAGTTCCATGAATAAAATAACGACGTCTTGAAATACCATTTTCCCCTTTTGCAATGTAACCAAGCTCTTCAAAACGTTCATTCCAATGATCTACTCTGTCGATACACTCTACTTCCATAATCATATCTATAATTGGTTTAGCTGCCAGTCCTGGCACTGATGTACTTCCAATATGATGGACTTTCACCCTTTCTGGCATCGCCGATTTTAATCGTTCGGCCTCTATTTGAAATTTTTCATTCCAATGATTTTCATGCGGAACGACTACAATTTTTCTCATTAAAACTCCCCTTTTCTTACAAGCTCGTCAAAAAAATGATCAGCGGTATGCACTGATCATTTTTTATATTATTTAAAGTCTTTCCAAGTAAGGCTACTTTCACTTAACAGTTCTTCAAATGATTTATTCTTTTCACGTTCTTTTTGTTCTCGGCGCTTTCTTTCCAGTTCAGCTGCCTCTTTTTCTTCTTCTCTCACTTGCAATTCTTTCTTCTTATTCTTTAATTTCTGCATGAGTGAATCATTTAATTGATCACCTAATGTAAGCAACTCTTTCTCTGGATTATTCACTTGCGATTGTCTTTGCATTTGTCTTTGTTTCTTTTTCTTCATGCTACTCACCTTTTACTTTTTTCTCCATTATAGTAGATACACAATGAACTCGACAATAAAAAAGGTTCGTTACTCTATTATTAACTTTTTGTAAATATGTTAATTTTTCGAAAAAACTAAATTTTTATATAGCTATAATCCTATGAATCTATTAAAATTATGTCGTATGATGTCAGATTATAAAAAAGGAGAATTAAATTATGTGGAAAAAAATCATTCCTGCTGTTGCCGTTTTAAGCACCATTACTTTTTCAAGTGTATTTGCCGCTCCCCCATCACAGACTCCAGCTGAACAAAACCGCTACGTAGACGTACAAATGCTTGGTATTAATGATTTCCATGGACAACTAGATACTGTTAAAAAAATTAATAACAAAGAAGCTGGTGGCGCTGAGTACTTAGCTACTTATTTAAAAGAACGTAAAAAACAAAACCCTAATACACTTCTCGTACATGCTGGCGATATTGTCGGAGCTAGTCCACCAGTTTCAGCGTTGTTACAAGATGAACCAACAATTGAATTTTTAAATGACTTAAAATTCGATGTTGGTACAATCGGAAACCATGAATTTGATGAAGGTATCGATGAAATGAAACGCCTCATTTACGGTGGATATCACGAGAAAACAGGTAATTTCAAAGGTGCTAACTTCCCTTATGTCGCTGCTAACTTCTATAACAAATCAACTGGTCGCTTATTTTTACCACCATTTACTGTAAAAATGGTAGATGGTGTTCCTGTAGGATTCATTGGCGTTGTTACAACTGATACGCCAAATGTCGTGATGCCTACTATGCTTAAAAATGTACAGATCACTGACGAAGTAGAAGCAATTAATAAGTCAACGCAACAATTAAAGCGTCTCGGTGTTAAATCCATCGTCGTCCTTGCCCATGTCGGCGGAACAACTGATGAGTCTGGCGTGACAAATGGAGACCTTACTCGAATTGCAAATGAAACAGACTCGGAAGTTGATGTTATTTTCGGTGGACATAGTCACACGTATGTAAATGGTACTGTAAATAATAAACTAATCGTCCAAGCGAACTCTTATGGAACAGCTTTCTCAGACGTAGATGTAACAATTGATCGTAAAACAAAAGATATTGTAAAGAAAAAAGCTGAAGTGATTACAACATATCATGAAGGTGTGGAACCTGATAAACAAGTAAAACAAAAACTAGATCAATATAAAGAAAAAATCGCACCACTTGTAAATGAAGTTGTAGGAAAATCTACAGCAGCTATTGACCGTAAACAAAATGATGCCGGTGAATCTACTCTTGGAAATGTAATTGCCGACGCACAGCGTCAAACAATGCAAGCTCAAATCGCACTTATGAATCCGGGTGGCATTCGTAATGACTTAGATTCTGGCGATATTACATGGGGCGAATTATATGGCATTCAACCTTTTGGAAACCAATTGATTAAAGTAGATTTAACAGGCCAAGATATTCGCGACATTTTAAATCAGCAATGGCAAAAAGGTACGACGAGAATGCTTCAAATCTCAGGTATTCAATATACGTGGGATGCAAATAAACCAAACGGTGAAAAGGTTACGAATATACGCTTAACAAATGGCGAGGAGTTATCTCCAACTAAAACGTATAGCGTAGTTGCGAATGCTTTCTTAGCTTCTGGCGGTGACGGATTCGTATCATTTAAAAATGGGAAGAATTCAGAAACTGGTCCAAACGACTTTGAAGCGCTAGTCGATTATGTAAAACAATTAAAAGAACCAATTCAGCCAGTTATTGATGGTAGAATCCAAAAAATAAATTAAGTATTTCCCTAATATGCGATCCAGATTTTTATTGTAAAGGGTAACCAACTGTTACGATTTATTTAATCAATTATAACTAAAGTTAATTAAATCTATCGAACGTATGTGTTATGGTTGATTCAATGAAGTGAGAATAATAATGAAATTTTCACGAGTTAGTCAAGTATCAGAATTAACAGGTTTGCATCCGAGTAGTCTCAGGAGAATGCTGGTGGAACACGCTACTAGTCAGAAGAACAAATCTTTCATTAAAGGAGTTAAATTCTGATGATATTGGCGAAGAAAGTTAGATTGATTCCAACGCCTGAACAAGAAAAAGTGCTTAGAAATCATGCCGGTGCTGCGAGATTTGCTTATAACTATTGTAAAAGAATGAGTGATAGATACTATAAGCTATTTGGAAAATCTGTTTCACAGTTAGCTTTACAGAAACGATTTACAAAGATCAAGAAGCGAAAGAGATATGAGTGGTTACATGACATTAATGCACAAGTTCCTAAACAGGCTTCAAAAGATTTTGATACGGCGAGAAAAAATTCGTTCAAAAAGTACAAAAATGGTTCTCACACTTCTTATAAATCCAAAAAAGATTTAATCCAAGGATTTTATGCCAATTATGAAAGACTGATTATAGGAAAGAAAGTAGTTCATATTCAGTCCATTGGAGAAGTGAAAACAAGCCAACAACTACCAAGAAATAAAAAACCATCAAATCCAAGAGTTGCATTTGACGGTCGTCACTCGTGGATTAGTGTAGGATTCCAAGAAGACTTTGAATTACAAGAACTAACGAATGAGTCGATTGGTGTGGATGTTGGTTTAAAAGAGCTTTTTGTAGCTTCTAATGGTATGAAAGAACGAAATATAAATAAAGATGCCAAGGTTAAAAAACTTTTGAAAAGGAAAAAGTCAGCACAAAGAGATATGTCTAGGAGATTTAAAAAAGGTGTAAAAATTCAATCTGCCGGATATGAAAAAGCTAAAACTGAGCACCTGCGGTTATCTAGGAAAATTACGAATATCCGAAATAACCATATCCATCAAGCAACAGCTAAATTGGTGAAAACCAAACCAATGAGAATTGTTGTAGAAGACTTATTTATCTCAAACCTGTTAAAAAACAAAAAACTATCGAAAGCATTTTCATTTCAAAAATTAAACTTCTTCTTTCAATGTTTGTCATACAAGTGCGAGAAGTATGGCATTGCGTATGTAAAAGCTGATAAATGGTTCGCCTCAAGCAAGATTTGTTCATGTTGCGGAGTAAAATACGACCATTCAGTTCAACCAGAAGGACAGTGGAGTTTAAAGATTCGTGAATGGGACTGTGTTGGGTGCAATAGCCATCACGATAGAGATTTAAATGCTT
The DNA here is from genome assembly GCF_008042305.1 of Bacillus sp. AY18-3. Lineage (NCBI taxonomy): Bacteria > Bacillati > Bacillota > Bacilli > Caryophanales > Bacillaceae > Bacillus > Bacillus sp. AY18-3. The sequence continues at coordinate 97,397 of NZ_QKQR01000008.1, forward strand.
CGATAAATTTATCAAGATGGGTAAAATAAATGCTTCGATAAATTTATCAAGATGGGTAAAATAAATGCTTGATAATAGGAGGTAACGATACTGCCTCGTGTGGAGTGTTATACCCCTCGTCCCTTTGGGGCTGCGAGAACATGATGAAGCACTAACTTGTGTAAATTTGATTGAATTGTATAGATTTAGTTAAGTTTATCGTATCGGTACGCACTTATACTTACTTAATCCACAATATTAGTAAAACCTAAAAAGGATACTCGTTCTTACAATGAACTTAGTATCCTTTTCTTTAGTCATCCAAACGTGCTGTTTTGTTAAAGTCATATTGCTGTAAAAATTGTTGTAACGCCTCTTCTACAAGTTTCGATTTTTGAATTCCTTTCGCTTCTGATATAACGTCTAGTTTTGCTAATATTTCTTTATTAATAGAAAAAGTACGTTTCTTTTTTTCTGTACTTATACTCATAATAGGTACACTTACTTCTTCTCTCTTGCTTAGTAATTCATAAATACTTTGTAATTGTTCATAAATTAATAATTGATAATCCGTTTTCGCATATTGAAGGGCTGTCGCTTCTTGGAGTTGTAAGTGACGAGGTTCTTCTCCATCTCCTACAAAAATACGTTTCTTCTGTTCTCCATCATATTCATATCCAATTAATCTTAATTTCTTTGATAATGTATACGGGCTTATTTCAAGACGTTTTGCTATAATAGCGATGGATTCACGTCTATTTAAGCAATCTATAATTTCTCCAATCGTCACAATTTCCCTCCTCCCGTGTTGAAATGACACTAGTATGGTATGTTACAATGATTTTCTAACAGTATATGCAAAACGAATAGCCTGTGCGATTCATATGATTTCAGAAAAGGAGGTTTTCCATATGCTTTTTCGTAGCTATACCCCACAGTTTTATAATGAAAATAAACAACTCATTCCTAATAGTATTGCTACGATGGAAAGTGTTATGATTCATAATCGAAAACAAACTCTCCTTATGCGCGGGCAAAACGTAGAGCAGCCTATTTTATTATGCTGTCATGGCGGGCCTGGCATGGCACAAATTGGATTTATTCGTCACTTTCAAAAAGAATTGGAGAAACACTTCATCGTTATTAATTGGGATCAGCGCGGGGCAGGTAAATCCTTTTCAATGAAAGATTTCGGAGAAAATTTTACAATCGAACAATTTGTTTCCGATGCAAAAGAAGTGATTCAATATGTACTTAAAAAGTTCAATAAACAGAAACTATTTCTCGTTGGTCATTCTTGGGGAAGCATTATTGGGCTTAACATAGCACATCAATATCCACAGTATATCGAGGCTTACATCGGTATTGGGCAGATTGTACATATGAAACAAAACGAAGAATTGCTATATCAGCATTTAATTCGTTCTGCAAAAAAACATGATCATAAAAAAGCATTAGCGTCCCTTTTAAAATTAGGAAAACCACCATTTTTAGATACGAGACGCCTTATTATTCAAAGAAAGTGGCTTGGCACATTCGGCGGAGCAATCCAAAACGGATCTTCCTTTTCTTTCATACGAAAAGGCTTCTTTTCTCCTGAATATACGCTATTAGATTGGCTCAAGTTTCTCGCAGGAAATTTAAAATCCGGCGTTTTATGGGAAGAGATGCTGACCATCGATTTCTTTTCTTCTATTTCAAGTTTATCTATTCCGGTTTATTTTTGTTCTGGTCGCTATGATTATCAAACTCCTTATGCACTCGTTCAGGAATATTGTGATTTGATAGAAGCACCCATAAAAAAGATGATTTGGTTCCCAAATTCAGCACATTCTCCTGATTTAGAAGAACCAGGATTATTCGCTAATTCTTTACAATCAATTAAACAAGAGCTAGCTTTTCAGCATTAGTAACAAAGGGCTCTTTTACATTTCATAGAAAACAATTTATAATAATATGTCGCAACTATGTATAAATATAGCAAAGCGCTTCATATTTACTTGCCTTAGTACAATAAAAATTTAGGGAGATTACATTTATTATGAATGCTGTACTCGTCGCAGTAGCAGTTATGCTATTGCTTAGTTTATTACGTGTCCAGGTCATTGTCGCCATCATAGTCGGAGCTTTAACAGGCGGAATTATCGGCGGACTCGGTATTTCAGAAACTATTAACACTTTTACAACAGGACTTGGAAACAGTGCTCCAATCGCTTTAAGTTATGCAATGCTTGGTGGTTTCGCTATTTCCCTTTCCAAAACAGGACTTCCAGATGCCATGATTCAAACTGCATTAAAATGGATTGGCAATGAACAAGACACGAAAAAACAAGTTTATTCTAAAATACTTATTTTATTCATCATTTTAACGATGGCTTGTTTCTCACAAAATGTGATTCCTGTTCATATCGCTTTCATCCCCATCTTAATTCCAGCACTTTTAAAAGTATTAAATGAGCTGAAAGTGGATCGCAGACTTATTACATGTATTATTACATTCGGATTGATTACTCCTTATATGTGGATTCCAGCAGGGTTCGGAAAAATTTATCATGACGTACTGCAAACAAATGCCGCGCAAAGCGGTCTTACATTTGATGTCGCACTTATTCCAAAAGCAATGACTATTCCAGCAATCGGTATGATTATTGGATTATGTGTAGCAGTATTCATTACGTACCGGAAACCTCGTACGTATGAAACAGAACAAGTTCATACTACCGCAAATGAAATCGTTCCCTATACAAAACGGAGCATTACTTTCGGATTATTATCTATCCTAGCTACATTAACTGTTCAATTAGCAACAGAATCAATGATTTTCGGTGCTTTAGCAGGGATTATCGTCTTATCAGTAAGTGGTAGTCTACCTCTTAAAGAAGCAGATGCGATATTAACCAGCGGAATGCGCATGATGTCCTTTATTGGTTTTGTTATGATCGCTGCCGCTGGATTTGGCGCCGTTCTTCGAAAAACAGGACATGTTGAATCTCTTGTGCAAACGAGTGCACATATAATTGGAAATAACAAACCACTCGCTGCATTTCTTATGCTTGTTATTGGACTTCTCGTTACGATGGGAATTGGTTCATCCTTTTCAACCATCCCTATTTTAACAACAATTTTTGTACCTCTTTGCATGCAGCTTGGATTTAGTCCAATGGCTACAATTGCAATTATCGGTACAGCCGGAGCGCTAGGCGATGCAGGATCTCCTGCATCAGATAGTACACTTGGACCAACATCCGGTTTAAATGCTGATGGTCAACACCATCATATATGGGATACATGTGTACCAACTTTTCTGCATTATAATATACCGTTACTTATATTCGGCTTTATTGCCGCAATTACATTATAAAAGGTGCGTTTTATACGCACCTTTTACTTTTTTATTTTTCCTTTTAATTGTTGCAAAGCTATTTTCCCATTTTCTTCGGCACAACTTTCAATTTTCATGAGTGACGGGCCTATCCATTCGCTGTCTATGCTCCCGTTCGGTCCAATAATTTTCAACTTATCCGGTATACTGATATTTAAATTTTTCGCTGCTTGAATTAACTCAAAAGTAACCTTTTCACTTGAAGTTACAATTCCATCTATATACGGGTAAGTTTGCAAGAATGTAATAAACTGTTTATTCGTATACCCTTGTACACATACTTCTCGATAAGAGATGCTTTCCTCCCAAGCAGCGTCTAAAAATCCTGATATGTGCTCTTCCATTTCTTCACTATCTTCTCCCTCATCGAAATAAGCAAGAAAGTGACAACCCTTCTCTTTTAATAAAGAAACCGCTCTTTGTCCACTTTCATAATCATTTGCATGTGATTTTTTTTCATCAATCACAACAAACGGAAGTGGAATTTCTCCTATACTTTTAAAAACTGATTTTGTCAAAATAACACCTGCAACGTTATTTTCCTTCAACATATGTATGTATCTATCTTTATTCTCTATATTACAAACAATGATTTGATATCCTTCTTTATATGCTATTTCCTCAATACAATGTAGCAAAGTGATGTTTGATGGGTTATATAAATTATCTACAAGTAATGCAATTATCGTTGAATTCTCTTTAAACAATGGCTTTGCTGTACTATTCGGCCTATAATGTAATTCCTCAATTGCTTCCTTTACTTGTTTTACTGTGTCCTCATGAACGTATCCTTTTTCATTAATAACTCGTGAAACGGTTGCGACTGAAACACCTGCCAATTTTGCAACATCACGTATAGTTGCCACATCGTCACCCCTTAATATGGTAATAGATTACAATTTTACGGTAACCTAAATTACAATATTCGTCAAGATTAATAACTTATATTTCTGAAAATTGTTACATCAATTTATTAAACGATACTCCAACTGTATTTCATGTAAAATTGGGATGTTATCATATCCGATACGCGGAATTTCTTTCTTTATTTTTCGTGCCTCTTCCACTGCATTCACATATAAATTAGTCATCATAAAATTACGTTTTTGGTAAAAACGTAACGCATTCATATTATCATTTGTTGTTATGAGCCAAACCCGCCCGCACCGTTCTTCTTCTGCAAATTGTAATACACAATCTACAAGTTTCGTCCCTATTCCTTTTCTTTCTTCAAAGCTGTCTAACGATACAATTTCACACATATTTCCGGTCACTTCATACGTTATAATTCCGATTATTCTGTCATCCAAGAGCGCAACAAATCCTGGCAACTCTTCTAACTGATGCCCCTTACCACGTGAAACCATCAATGAACTTCCCCAGTTCTCACACATGAACATTCGGATTGTTTCTTTCATCGCTGGCGTAATTTTTTGTATATACACCATTTCCTATTTCTCCCCTTTTCTATCATTGTGATACAATGTAAGTGTATCACATGTAACGGTATTTGGAGGATGAGGTAAAGTATGAAACGTTTTTTTGCAGCATTGTTTACTATACTAGGTGCGATAACTGCCCTTGGGATTTTCTTTACAAATAAAGTGATGTACTTAAAGAAAAAAACAGAGGAAGAAGTACTCGAAAGAGAAACGAAAAAACATTTTCGTTTAGAGGATTTTGATGCTCTTCATAAAGAAGAAATTCATATTCCTTCGCAATTCGGATATGATCTTCACGGATATTACATTCCTGCTGGTCATTCCAATAAGTTTATGATTTTTTGTCACGGCGTAACTGTAAATAAAATGAACTCTGTAAAATATGCAAGGTTATTTTTAAACAGAGGGTATAATGTCGTTATTTATGATCATCGTCGTCATGGTAAAACTGGCGGAAAAACAACAAGCTATGGATACTATGAAAAACATGATTTAAAATCTGTAGTTGACTGGCTAAAAAGTCGCTTTGGAACAAATATAACACTCGGTATTCATGGTGAATCTATGGGAGCTGCAACACTTCTTCAATACGCAGGACTTGTAGAAGATGGTGCTGATTTCTATATTGCAGATTGTCCTTTTTCTGATTTCTACGGGCAATTACAACACCGTTTAAAGGTTGAATTCCATTTACCTAAATGGCCTTTATTACCTTTAGCAAATGCTTTTTTAAAAGTACGTGACGGTTATACGATTCGCGAAGTTTCACCAATCGATTGTATAAAAAATATTAATAATCCCGTCCTCTTTATTCATAGTAAAGATGATGATTATATTTTAGCTGATATGACGAAATCACTATATGAAGCAAAAGAAAACAATAAACAACTTTATATTGCAGAACGCGGTGCACACGCTTGCTCTTATAACGAAAATAAAGAAGAGTATGAAGCAGCCGTTGATCAATTTTTAAACTCATATGTAAAAGAAACAAAAAACAGGCTTGCATAAGCCTGTTTTTTTATTGCGCTAAAACGTCTGTAACTTGTTCCATATTTACAGAAATCCATTGCATTGCATCATCTAACGTTGGAAATTCTGTCGTTTGAAATGTTACTTCATCTTGAAGTAACCAAACATCCTTTGCCTCTTGCCCTACACCTGCAATGGACCAATGTAACAAACTATATGGATGATTATCATTCAAAAATGATGCCCACGTGCGCTCATTTGCAATGTTTCGTAATGTATGTAATTGTTTATCCATCTCTCGTCACCTTACTCTAGTCAGTTATAAAAAACATTATAACACTCTCTTCTCTCCCAAAGAAAGTGCTCATTTTATATTGTCAAGTACTTCTCTTAATTATATGATGAAATTAAGCGTTTGGGAAGGAGGGATAGCGTTGGCGAAAGTACAAATTAAAGTAAATGATAATGGCTCTTTTCGCGTTACAGGGGACGTGGAATTAGTCGATTCACAAGGGAATGTATTCCCAGCAAAACCGGCATTTTCTTTATGCCGTTGTGGTTTATCAAAAAATATGCCTTATTGCGATGCTTCGCATAAAGGGAAATTCGAGTCTGTCGTTAGAGCACCAGAGGCAGAATAATTTTACATGTGACATGCACATTTTTTTGTGCATGTTTTTTCTTTTCATTAACTCTCGTCCCCCTTTTCCTTACAACATTCCTCGTACTTTTGTCCTCATTCCAACTTACATATATTTTCACACAATTCTTCACATTCGAATATTTTTTTCTAGCCTTTTATTTTTTTTGTGCTATAATTTGAGCAAACAACATCCTTCGGGGTCGGGTGAAATTCCCAACCGGCGGTGATGAAGTGCAAACTTCTAAGTCCGTGACCCGTTTTCAACTCGAAAACGGTGGATCTAGTGAAACTCTAGGGCCGACAGTATAGTCTGGATGGGAGAAGGATATGTTTTCTAGTAATTTTATATAGCGAATACACTTTTATTTCAGTATGCATATTTTTAAAGTTTCGCTTTGAATCTTTATATATGTTTTATTTTGTATACTTATGTTTCTATACTGAAATAAAAAGATACGACTAGCGTTTGAAAAATTCGATATTTTTGCTAGGTTTTTTCCTTATGCAAAAATACCAATCATCGTTAGGTTTCTTTCCTGTACTTTCGTATTCGAACTATATTTCTAGAAATCACGTCTCCCAAACCCCAAGGATATAAAATCCTTGGGGTTTTTTGATTTTTTCAGGAGAGGTGAAGAGAATGACAGATCAAGAATATATGAGGATTGCCCTACAGTTAGCCGAAGGGACATCTGGACAAACAAGTCCAAACCCTATGGTTGGTGCTGTTGTTGTAAAAGAAGGAAACATCGTCGGTATTGGCGCTCATTTACGTGCTGGTGAAGAACACGCAGAAGTTCACGCGCTTCATATGGCTGGTGAAAAAGCAAAAGGAGCTACCGTTTATGTAACACTTGAACCGTGTAACCATTTTGGAAAAACACCACCTTGCTGTGAATTGCTCATCAAAAAAGGAGTCAAACGGGTTGTAATTGCTACTCTTGATTGCAATCCTCTCGTTTCTGGTACTGGAAAAAGGAGATTAGAAGAAGCTGGCATCAAAGTAGCTACCGGTGTTCTTGAAACAGAAGCCACCTTATTAAATCGTTTCTTTTTTCACTACATGAAAACGAAGCGTCCATTTGTAACAATAAAAACAGCGATGAGCTTAGATGGAAAAACAGCAACTGTCACGGGTGAAAGTAAGTGGATTACAGGTGAAGAAGCACGAGCTGATGTTCACCAATATCGTCATACACATGATGCGATTCTCGTTGGAGTGAATACAGTTATAGCTGATAATCCGCATTTAACGACAAGAATTCCTAACGGGGGTAAAAATCCTATTCGTGTTATTTTAGATACCCATTTACGAACGCCACCATCTTCTCATGTCATAACAGATGGTTTAGCACCGACATGGATTATTGTCGGTAAGGATGTAAATAAAGAGAAAATAGCTTCTTATGAATCTGAAAATATAGCTATATTCCAAATGAAAACAAAACATATAGAAATCAAGGACCTCCTTTTCTTTCTTGGAGAGAAGCAAATTCTTTCTCTATTCGTTGAAGGTGGTCAAACAGTTCACGCAAGCTTCTTACAAACAAAGCATCTCAATGAAATTGTAACTTATATAAGCCCCAAATTAATTGGCGGGAAAGATGCCCCTACTTTATTTGGTGGAAATGGTTTCGCAGCATTACATGATGCACTTTCCTTGGAAATTCAAGAGATGAAACAAGTTGGTGATGATATAAAAATCGTTGCGAATGCCCGAAGTGAGGTGACGGAATGTTTACAGGAATTGTAGAAGAATTAGGAACGATTGCAAACATGCAACAAAGCGGAGAAGCGATGAAGTTAACGATCCATGCAAATAATATTTTATCAGATGTTCACTTAGGTGATAGTATCGCGGTTAACGGTATTTGCTTAACTGTAACGAGTTTCACAACAACTTCATTCACAGTGGACGCAATGCCTGAAACGATGCAATCAACATCACTTCGCATGCTTACACAACACTCTAAAGTAAATTTAGAGCGGGCGATAGCTGCAAACGGACGATTCGGTGGACATTTCGTTTCAGGACATATTGATGGCATCGGAACGATATTAAACAAAAAACAACACTATAATGCCGTCTATTACAAAATAGCTATTGCTGATGAATTGCTGCGCTATTGTTTGCATAAAGGATCCGTTGCTGTTGATGGAACGAGTTTAACAATATTTGATATAGACAAATCTTCCATCACAATCTCACTCATCCCGCACACAGTAAGTGAATCTGTTATCGGAGCAAAGAATGCCGGTGACATCGTAAACATTGAGTGTGACATGATCGGTAAATATATCGAACGCTTTATTTCTAAACCTGTAAAACGAACAGGTTCAATGAGCGAAAGCTTTTTACAAGACAACGGATTTCTATAAGGGGGAAGCATTATGTTTCATCGTATTGAAGAAGCTCTAGAAGATTTAAAACAAGGAAAAGTCGTTATCGTATGCGATGATGAAAACCGTGAAAATGAAGGCGACTTTATCGCTTTAGCAGAGTATATTACGCCAGAAACGATTAACTTTATGATTACACATGGGCGTGGTCTCGTTTGTGTACCGATTACGGAAGAATACGCAGAACGTCTACAATTAGAACCAATGGTAGCTCATAATACAGATTCGCATCATACTGCATTTACAGTGAGTATTGATCATGTTTCTACAACAACAGGGATTAGCGCTCACGAACGGGCAACTACGATACAAGAATTATTAAACCCTGCATCAAAAGGTACTGATTTCAATCGTCCTGGACATATCTTTCCATTAATCGCGAAAGAAGGCGGTGTCCTACGCCGAGCTGGTCATACAGAAGCTGCTGTCGATTTAGCCAGACTTTGCGGAGCAGAACCAGCTGGAGTCATTTGCGAGATTATTAATGAGGACGGTACGATGGCACGCGTACCTGATTTACTACAGTGTGCAAAACAATTTGATATAAAAATGATTACAATAGAAGATTTAATTGCTTACCGCCGCCACCATGAAACACTAGTGACGCGAGAAGTGGAAATTACATTACCTACAGATTTCGGTACTTTCCATGCAATTGGCTATTCTAATTCATTAGATACGAAAGAACATATCGCACTCGTAAAAGGTGATATTTCAACAGGAAAGCCTGTACTTGTACGCGTTCATTCAGAGTGCTTAACAGGAGATGTATTTGGCTCGTGCCGCTGTGATTGCGGACCACAACTCCATGCTGCACTTGCTCAAATTGAGCGTGAAGGAAAAGGCGTTCTTCTCTATATGAGACAAGAAGGACGAGGCATTGGCCTTCTTAATAAGCTTCGCGCTTATAAGTTACAAGAAGAAGGATTCGATACTGTAGAAGCAAACGAAAAACTTGGGTTCCCAGCTGATTTGCGTGATTACGGTATTGGCGCTCAAATTTTAAAAGATTTAGGTTTACAACATTTACGATTATTAACGAATAATCCACGAAAAATTGCTGGCTTACAAGGTTACGATTTAGAAGTAATCGAGCGTGTACCATTGCAAATGCCAACAAAAGAAGAGAATAAAACGTATTTACAAACGAAAGTAAACAAATTAGGACATTTACTAAACTTATAATTAAGGGAGAGGTTTATTATGGTATTCGAAGGTCATTTAGTTGGTACAGGATTAAAAGTTGGGGTTGTTGTTGGACGTTTTAATGAATTTATTACAAGTAAGTTACTCGGCGGAGCTTTAGATGGATTAAAGCGTCACGGTGTAGAAGAAACTGATATCGATGTTGCTTGGGTTCCTGGCGCATTCGAAATTCCTTTAATCGCTAAAAAGATGGCTAATAGCGGAAAGTATGATGCTGTAATTACGTTAGGTACTGTAATTCGTGGTGCTACAACACATTACGATTACGTTTGTAATGAAGTAGCAAAAGGAGTTGCATCTTTATCACTACAAACAGACATCCCAGTTATTTTCGGTGTATTAACGACTGAAACGATCGAGCAAGCGATTGAACGCGCGGGCACGAAAGCAGGTAATAAAGGCTATGAATCCGCCGTTGCTGCGATTGAAATGGCTCATTTATCAAAACAATGGGCATAAAAAATAAAAAAGAGGCTGCGGCCTCTTTTTTATTTTTTTACTTTTTTCCGTACATCTTTTATTAATTCATCCATTGTTTTTCCTTCTGTTTGTATACGAAGCGTTTGTGCTGTTCTCCATACATTCTCTCTTTTCTTCGCTTCTTCTATAATAGTAATTTCTTTTCGCACTTCCTTTAAATCTTTCCCTTCTGTTTTCAATCCAAAATGTTCAGCTTTCGTTCGAAAATGTTGTTCAATTCGTTGTTGCATTTCTTTTTGTTCAGGATTTTCGGCAGCCTTAACTGGATCAGCACTTATTGCTTTTAGTAAAATTAGACAAGTCATAATCGCTAATATATATTTGTGCATGTAAAATCCTCCAACCCAATATAAATTACATATTTACTATGTACAATTGGGGCTTGGAAAATTCGTCCACCAAAATTCTTTTTTCCGCTCAAAAACCAATAGTATCAAGCTTTCACAACTATTTATTACATTTTATTTACAAAAAAAGCAAACTCTTTTACAAGTTTGCTTTTTATCTATCTTATAATGCACATTCTTCAATCTCAAACCCTAAATCTTCAATCATACCCCAGTCTGCAGTCGGTTCTTGTCCAGCTGTCGTTAAGTAATCTCCAACAAAAATAGAATTTGCTGCAAATAAACCGATTGGCTGCACAGAGCGTAAATTGATTTCACGTCCTCCTGAAATACGAATTTCTTTCGTTGGGTTTACAAAACGCATCATCGCCAGTACTTTTAAACATTCTATCGGCGTTAATTCTTTTTGTCCTTCAAGCGGCGTACCCTTTACAGCAACAAGGAAATTACATGGAATTGAATCTGCATCTATACGTTGTAATTCAAATGCAATTTCAGCACGTTCTTCTATTGTCTCCCCCATTCCAAAAATTGCCCCAGAGCATGGTGAAATGCCTGCTTGTTTCGCTTTTTGAACTGTATCAACACGATCGTCATACGTATGAGTGGAGCAAATACTTTCGTAATTATTTGCATGTGTATTTAAGTTGTGGTTATAACGATGTACACCCGCTTCTGCTAAACGTCCTGCTTGATCTTCGTTTAAGAAACCTAAACAACAACAAATCTTCAAATCTGTCGTTTCACGAATCTCCTTAACTGCTCCAATTACGTGATTCACCTCTTTATCCGTCGGGCGACGACCAGATGCTACAATACAATATGTACCCGCTTTACGGCGAATTGCTTCGTGTGCTCCTTCTACAATCTTTTCCTGCGTTAGCCATGCATATTTATCAATCGGCGCCTCTGAAATAATAGACTGTGAACAATATCCGCAATCTTCAGGACATAATCCAGATTTCGTATTAATAATCATATTCAATTTTACTTTCTTACCAAAGTGATGATGGCGAATGATGTAAGCTGCATTCATAATTTCTAACACTTCTGTATCATCAGCTTCTAATATTGCAATTGCATCCTCTTTCGTAATCATTTTCTCTTCTACTACGTCATGTGCAAGTTTTTTCCAATCCCTTTTTGTTTGTACTTGTTTCATTTCATCTCTTCCCCTCTTTTGTTATATGCATAAATAAAGCATGATACGTCGCCATTATCCCTTCATTTTCCGTGAAGTCTCTTTCGTATATGCGAAGCATCGCACGAAAGAGTGAGGGACTTTGACAATATGATTCTTCATTACTATTGGTCGCTCCTACTTTTCGAATAGAGTGTAGAAACTCCCTAACTTCTGTAAATCTCTCTATGTAACATGTTTCAGAAACATGCACATCCCCTGTTTCTATTTCACACATATGGCGCAACTGATTTTTCGAATAAAAAAGTTGCCCAATCGATGTTTCATTTTGTATATTTTTTTCTTCTTTCGCCCGCTGGAACGAAGCATGCAATTCTTGAAATGTTTCATGTCCAAACGTTGAAAAGAGTAATATCCCATCTATAGACAAATGATGAAATAAATTTCTTATCACTTGTTTTAAATCATTTAGCCATTGAAATGTGGCATTTGAAATAATGACATCATATGTTTCTTCTAGTCGTAATCTTTCGATATCCTCACAGTAAAACGTTACATTTTTCACATTTTGTCTAGTTTTCGCAACTGCAATCATACTTTCAGCAAAATCAATGGCTGTAATATGCGCTTTCGGAAATAAGTTTGATAATTGCTCTGTAACATATCCTGTTCCGCATCCAAGTTCTAAAATACGTATCGATGAATTTGCACTATATCGCCGATTCAATGTAGAAAGTAATGAATGTGCCATCTTTTTTTGTACATTTGCATATTGATCGTAGGATACAGATGCCGCGTTAAACCGTTTTTGAAGTAACGTTTTGTTGATCATGTCGTATCCCCTCTACAAATTGAATTATCTCATTTCCGCAATATTCGAAATTCGTTACGCATAATGCGTGTCCAGCCTCACTTACTACCTTGAGCGTGGCAGTCTCATTCTCAGCCATACTACGCGCTGCAGACAATGGACAAATTACATCCTGCTCTCCGTGAATAAGTAGTATAGGGACTTTAATTTCTTTCAGTTCTTCTCTCATATCTGCTTCTATTAAATACTCCAAACCTAATTGCAAAGACTGAATAGAATCACCTTTAAAGCGTTTTATCATATCTTCAAACCTTTTATTCTCTTTCAGCTCATCTTTTGTAAACATATTTTCATAAAACCGCTTGAGCGTATCTTCTTTCTTTCTCGCTAAATTCTTTTTCAGCCGTTCTACATGCAGAGTATTCCATCCACTCGTATAATCGCTCGTATTTGTAAATTTGGCAGTACCACCAATTAGTACGATACCTTTTGCCTTAACCTTTTTATGAGCTTGAACTGCTGCTAACGCTCCTAGTGACCATCCAACTAAAATTACATTTTCATCTTTTGCTACATCTATTATTCGCCCCGCAAATTCACTTTGTTCTTTCACATTACGCCAATTGATACATTGAACAGAATATCCTTTAAAATACGGCAGAACTAAAGTCCAAACACCTTCTTCCATTCCCCATCCAGGAATAAAAATAACCTTTAGCTCTTTCATACGAAAAACCCCTCTTCTTTACCAATGCGTATAATATGCTGAATAGCCCATTTCAAATCAGCTATTGTATGTTGGGACGTAACTGCAAAACGGACCCGTGAACTATTAACTGGAACCGTTGGTGGACGAATTGCAATTGCTGCAATACCTACCTCTTGCAGCCTTCTACTAAACCGTAAAGCTGCTTCATTTGAACCGACTACAATTGGTACAATATGAGTTGAGCTATTCCCAATATCAAAACCAGCTTCTTGCAAATGTGTCCTAAAATATGCTCCATTCTCTATAAGCCTCTCTCTTCTTTCATTATCTTCTTTCACAATTTCAATTGCTTTTTGCACTGCTCCTAACGTTCCTGGTGGTAAAGCTGTTGTAAAAATAAAGCTTCTCATCATATTTTGTAAATACTCTATATACATTGCATCACCTGTCAAATACGCGCCATAACACCCTAGAGCTTTGCTAAACGTCCCCATATGTATATCAATTTTTTGAGCAATATCTTTTTCTATATGAGACAACCCTGCTCCATCAATTCCATATATTCCACTCGCATGTGCTTCATCGACTATAATGATTGTCCCGTATTTCTCTTTCAGCTCCACTAACTCTCTCAAATACGCAGTATCACCATCCATACTAAAAACAGTATCCGTTACGATTAATTTCTTCTTTTTGGGCGGCGCTGCTTGCAACAGCTTCTCTAAATGATCTAAATCATTATGACGATACCTTTTATGCTCTGCTCCGCTTAATATAATCCCATCAACGATGCTTGCGTGATTTAATTTGTCACTAAACACAATATCGTGACGACAGGCTAATGAAGAAATCACTCCAACATTTGCGGTATATCCACTATTTACAACTAAGGCTTTTTCAGTGCCTTTCCATTCGCATATACTTCTCTCAACCTCTTCATACAGTGAATAATTTCCTACAACGAGCCTTGATGCTGTCGCTCCAGTTCCATATTTTCTTGTGCATGCAATAGCAGCTTCTTTTAACCTCTCATCTCCAGCTAACCCTAAATAATTATTTGACGCTAAATTTAGCATCCTTTTTTCATCTCGAATAAGCCATGTCTCTTCTGCTTGTTCTGTTACATGCAAATTGCGATACTGTCCTTGTTCATTTAATTGTTGCAATTTAGATTGAAAATGTGTGCGCCACGTTTGATTCATTTCGGATGAACTCCTCTAATTTTGAAATCATTATATACTCTTTTGCAGATTCCAAGACTTCTTCTTTTGTAAACGCACCTTCAAAGAATGGTAATAAACCTAAAACCGGTACCCCACTTAGCTCTTCAATCATTTCTTTATTTTCTTGTACTCTTTCCATTTCACATTCTTTGCAGCCGGATAAAATTACACCTGCTACTGTTAAGCCCTGTGCCTTTGCATAAGCAATTGTTAAAACTGTATGATTTACTGTTCCTAATGTAGGGCGTGCGACTATAATAAGAGGAAGCTGTAATTCCTTTGCGAAATCAATTACTAAAGCGTCTTCTGTATATGGAACAGCCAGTCCACCTGCTCCTTCTACAAATAGGCTATTAAACTCTTTCAATCGTTCATTATAATGATCCATAATGTCTTTTAAATGTACTACTCTTCCAGCTCTTTTCATGGCAAGTCTCGGAGCAAGAGGTTCTTCAATAGAATAAGGGCAAATTTCATCTTCTTTTGTTGGTACACCCGATAATGCTTTTAACCTTGCTGCATCTCCCTCTGGATTTGATGCAACATGTCCACTTTGCAACGGTTTATATACCCCGATGTTATATCCCAATTCTCTAAATACACCTGCTAATGCACCCGCAACTACAGTTTTCCCCACTTCAGTATCCGTTGCTGTAACAAAAAAACCGCCCATTATTCTCCCTCCGTAACATCCGAGATTGCTTTATACAAAATACGTAACATATCATCAATCTCATCAATTGTAGAAGCAAGAGGAGGCATAAATACAATCGTATTACCGAGTGGTCGCAAAATCATGCCCAGCTCTCTTGAACGTTTACATACTTGAACACCGACTCTCTCTGTCCATTCAAACGCTTCTTTCGTTACTTTATTCTTCACAAGTTCAATTCCAACCATTAACCCGCACTGACGAATATCCCCTACATGTTTATACGCAAAGAGCGATTCTAATTGCGTCGCTACATATTCTGTCTTACTTGCCACTTCTTCTATTAAATTTGTTTTCTCGTATAGCTCTAGATTCGCAATGGCTACCGCACACCCTAACGGATTCCCTGTATAACTATGACCGTGGAAAAATGTTTTTTGTTCTTCATAGTCTCCTAAAAAGGCATTATAAATTTCATCTGTCGTTACGGTGATTGCAACTGGTAAATATCCACCTGTTAAACCTTTTCCGGCTGTTAAAATGTCCGGCGTTACATTTTCATGTTCACATGCAAACATTTTCCCGGTACGCCCAAATCCAGTCGCTACCTCATCTGTAATAAATAAAACATTATATTTTGTACATAAATTACGGAGCCCTCTTAAGTATCCTTTTGGCATTGTAATCATACCGCCAGCACCTTGCATTAAAGGCTCTACAATAATCGCCGCAATTTCTTCATGCTTTTCTTTCAGCAGCTCTTCCATTTCTTCTAAATGTTTTTTCACAATTTCCTCCTTATTATTTCCATAAGGAGAACGATATGTATATGGATACGGCATTTTAATTGCCTCAAATAAAAGTGAACTATACACTTGGTGAAACAAGTCTATCGCTCCTACTGAAACAGCTCCAATTGTATCACCGTGATACGCTTCTTTTAATGTAACAAATCTTTGTTTCTTCGGTTTTCCTTTATGCTGCCAATATTGAAAGGCCATCTTAATTGCAATTTCAACGGCGCTAGAACCGGAGTCTGAATAGAATACTTTCTTCAAACCTTCTGGCACAACTTCAATTATTTTTTCTGCTAATAAAATAGATGGAACGTTAGCAAGTCCTAACATAGTAGAATGGGCAATTTTATTTAATTGCTCACGAATTGCTTCATCTAATTCTGGTACTTGATGTCCGTGAACATTTAACCAAATAGATGAAACACCATCCCAATATTCATTTCCATTTACATCGTATAGCTTTCTTCCCTCTCCACGTTCAATAATGACAGGGTCTTCTTCTAAATAATCTTTCATTTGTGTAAACGGATGCCATACATAAGCTTTATTTTTCTCCGATAATTCTTCATATGTATAAGACGATTTTTCAGTCGTATTACTATTAACAGTCACAATTGTCACCCCTAATGTTAACTAATTTATAAATAAAGTTAACATTAAATTTAAATGACTGTCAATTATTTTTAAATCAAATAGTTCTTAAAAAAGAACAACTTATCATACGATAAGTTGTTCTACTTTCCGTGTTGTACCTTTCCGATTTCTAAAATAATCTCTTCATCTTTTTTTCCTTCTGTATCAATTCCAAGCTGTTTTGCATGTTCAATTAATAAATCATGGCGCTTCTCAAATCTTGCGGTATTTACTTCTTTCGTAACCTCTTCTTTTGTTTTCCCTTCAGTAGAAACTCCTAGTTTCTCAGCTGCTTTTTCCATCGACTTCTTCTCTTCCGTTTCTTTCGCTTTCTTCACTTCTAACTGCTGTATTTGCTTTTGTTTCGCCTGCTCTGATTCAGCTGCAAAAGCTGTGTAAATTCCAGCACTTCCGCCAATGACTAGTAAGGTGGTAAAAAGAATTATTTTTTTCTTCACTCTTTCCTCCCCTTTCAAATTCATTATAACGTACAAATTTAGAACATTAAAAACATTTAACCTTTATTTCCCTAAAAAAATATTGAACATTTTTATTGACATATAAGATGAAAATGTGATAAAAATTTAACTAACATCATATGAATCGGCATTGATAGGATTTAGTAGTATTTCGATTTCTGATTTCAGAGAGCTGGTGGTCGGTGCGAACCAGTACAGAGCGAATTATGAATTACCCCCTGGAGCTTCTTTTGCGAAACGTAAGGAGTAGTGAAAGACGGTTATAGACCGTTATATCTAAAGAGTGGTGAAACGAAACTGTTTCACAATTTAGGGTGGTACCGCGAATTTTTCGTCCCTGCATATATTGCAGGGGCGTTTTTATTTTATTAGCGCATATCATACGACCCTTTATTTTGTGATACATTCATTTCACAAGCTAGGGTGGTACCGCGATATCTTCGTCCCTGCATAATTATATGCAGGGACGTTTTTTTATCCAATCATTTCCGTATCATATCGAAGGACCAACAATTACCGATAATTTGTCACAAAATTCTAAATTTTAGAAGGAAATACACAATATTGGCGAATTTTATATAAAAAAGAGCTATTTTAAATTACTTAGGAGGGGAAAACAATGGTTTCAAAAATTGAATCTGTTCTTTTAACATTATTTATCTTTTTCTGTATTGGCTTTAGTGTTATTCAATTAGAAGTTTCACCACACATCCCAATTTTATTTGGTATCGTTCTTTTATTAGCATTTGGATTTATGAAAAAAATCTCTTGGTCTACTATGGAAAAAGGGATGATCAGTAGTATTTCAGCTGGTATTCCATCTATTTTTATTTTCTTGCTTGTAGGCGTATTAATTAGTGTTTGGATCGCTGCTGGAACAATTCCAACTTTAATGGTATACGGCTTCCAGCTTGTATCTCCAAAGATTTTCGTTCCAACTGTTTTTGTTGTTTGTGCAATTGTTGGAACAAGTATTGGTAGTGCCTTTACAACTGCCGCAACTGTAGGACTTGCCTTTATGGGTATGGGTAGTGCTCTCGGATACGATCCAGCTCTAATCGCTGGTGCAATTATTTCTGGTGCATTCTTTGGAGATAAAATGTCTCCTTTATCTGATACAACAAACTTAGCTCCTGCTGTAACGGGTGTAGATTTATTCGAGCATATTCGTAACATGCTTTGGACAACAGTTCCAGCTTTCATTATTGCTTTTATCGCATTTTTCATTTTAGGAGGCGGTACTAGCGGAGACGTTGACTTCACAAACTTTATTAGCACTTTAGAGAAAAATACGACGATTTCTATCGTTACACTAATTCCAATTTTATTACTGTTCCTATTCGCATTTAAAAAAGTTCCAGCAGTTCCAACATTACTTGCAGGAATTGTGGTAGGAATTATTATTCTCTTTATTTTTAAACCTAGCACTTCTTTAGCTGATTTAATGAAAATTATGCAAGACGGATACGTTTCTAAAACTGGTATTAAAGACATTGATAGCTTACTATCTCGCGGTGGTCTACAAAGTATGATGATGTCGATTGCACTTATTTTCCTGGCTCTTTGTATGGGAGGATTATTACAAGGAATGGGTATTATTACGCAGCTCATGAATATCATCTCTAGCTTCGTAAAAAATAGCACACGTTTAATTATTTCTACTGCTTCAACTGCAATTGGTGTAAACTTCTTACTTGGTGAGCAGTACTTATCCATCGTTTTAACAGGACAAGCATTTGCTAATAAATACGATGAAGTCGGTTTAGAACGTCGTAATTTATCACGAGTACTAGAAGATGCAGGTACAGTTATTAACCCTCTCGTACCATGGGGAGTAAGTGGTGTATTCTTATCGAACGTCCTTGGGGTTCCGACATTTGATTACCTTCCATTCGCAATTTTCTGTTTAGCTTGCCCAGTCTTAACAATTATTGTTGGTTTCACTGGATTTGGCCTTTCATGGAAGAAAGAAAAAGCTGTAACACTTTCATAATATATTAAAAAGGATTACCTGAATCGGTAATCCTTTTTATATTTCTCCACTATCTATTTGCTTTCTTTCTTCTAAATAACAGAAGTAATCCCGCTCCAACAAACGCCAAGCCTGCTCCAATTGTAGAAGCAACACTTGTACCTGTTTTCGGTAAATCACGGTCTTCTTTATTTTCACTTACAGTTGTTGTTTCTTTTGAGTTTTGATTATCCGTTGTAGTTTGTCCAGATCCTGCATTATTTGCTTCATTTGTTGGTGGTGTCGTTGGATTTTCTCCATTACTACCTTCATCTGTTGGTGGTGTCGTTGGATTTCCTCCATTATTTCCTTCACCTGTTGGTGGTGTCGTTGGATTTCCTCCATTATTCCCTTCACCTGTTGGTGGTGTCGTTGGATTTCCTCCATTATTCCCTTCACCTGTTGGCGGTGTCGTTGGATTCTCTCCACCAGTTTCCTTATCATCATCGTTCTTCTTCGTTATATCAATTGCATATTTAGCAAATTCATTTTCAGATGGTCCAACATATGATATTTTCCCATCTTTCTTTATATACTTTTGTGCATTTGGTGAAGAATCGAATGTTGTATGTAATTTATCTGCAACAATCGGTTTAAACGTCCAATTTTTATCTGCTGCTGGATTAATAACTGGTGTTTCTTGCATATACTTCACAATGATTTGACGTGTTTCATCTTGTGATTGGTATACAACTTCGCCTTTACTTACACCTGGGAACGTTTGGCTACTTCCGCGATAGTTATTTGTAGCGACGATGAACTCTTGATTGTCAGCTACTGGCTTACCTTCATATGTCATATTTATAATACGATTCGTATTTGCATTTACAACTTTTCCATCTTTATCGTATTTCGTTGGTTGTGTTACATCAATTTCGTATTTTAAGCCATCTAAAATATCGAAGTTATATGTAGGATAGCTTATATTTACTAACGGCTGTTCTTCTGTTTTCTTTGGATCAATTTGGTTAAACTGACCTGCAGACATTTCAAGCCATTCTTTCACTTGTGCCCCATTTACTTTTACAGCATATAACGTATTTGGATATACGTATAAATCTGCAACGTTTTTAATCGCTAACGTTCCAGCTGGAATATCCGTATAATATGTAGCACCGTTTCGGCCACCTGCTTTAAATGGTGCGCCTGCAGATAAAACTGGAATTCCTTTATATTTGCTATACTGTCCATTTTCAGCAAATAACTTTTCTACATACCATTTTTGTGCATTTGTCACAAGTTGTACAGAAGGATCATCTTGTACTAATGAGAAATAACTATTAATTGGCGCTGTCGTTTTTCCTACAGCTGTATTCACATAATCAATTGTCGCTTGATGATCATCTTTAATTTCATTAACTAATTCTTGATCAGATTGTACTAATGGGTTCCCTTTACTATCAGCAATCGGACGAAGTTGCGGCTTCGATTGCTCTTTTTGTATTTCCCATTTTCCGTTTACCTTTTTCAATTGCATATCAATAATACCTAAGTTACTTCCAAAGACACCAGGCATTACAACTGGAACACCATTAAATACATCCTTCACTTCAGTATGTGAATGTCCCATTAATACTGCATCTACACCAGGAACTTCTGTTAAATAATACGAAGCGTTTTCCATGCCAACGTTGTATCCACTCTTATCAACGCCCGAATGCGCTAGTGCAACGATAACATCTGCACCTTCTGCTTTCATTTTTGGCACCATTTTCTTCGCTGTTTCAACTATATCTTTCGCTTTCACTTTTCCTTCTAAATTTGCTTTATCCCAGTTCATAACTTGAGGTGGAACAAATCCCATTACGCCAATTTTCACTTTTTGTTTTTGTCCTGATTCATCTTCTACTTCTTTTTCAAAAACATGATATGGTTTAAAGTAATTTTGGTCGTTCTCTTCATTAGTATCTTTATCATCTTTATAGACGTTGGAGTTAATAACCGGGAACTCTGTTTTACTAATTACTTTGTTTAAATAGTCTAAACCGTAGTTAAATTCATGATTCCCAAGAGAGATGACGTCATACTTCATTAAATTCATTAAACGATATAATGGATGTGTATAACTAGGATCCACAGGCTTCTTCGGATCATTTATTTTATTCGCTACATAATCTCCAAGTGGTGTCCCTTGCAATGCATCCCCATCATCAAATAGGACAGAGTTCTTCGCTTCTTCACGTGCTTTATTAACAAGTGTTGCCGTTTGCACGAGACCTACTTTATTATCTGTTTTCGTTTGATAATAATCGTAATTCATTAAGTTAACGTGAATATCTGATGTTTCTAGAATTCGTAAGTTAACCGTACTCTCCCCGTTGTTCTCATCCGCATGAGCTGTTGCTGGCAATACTTGCGGCGCTATTACACCTATAGCAAGAGTTGCTCCAGCTAGCATTTTTTTTGACTTTTTCACAAAAAATCCCCCTTATACAATTACCAAAAATAATGAAATAAACTTCTATTTGCCTCTAACCACATACCTTTTTTCTTCTATTAGAGACAAGATTTTCATTTCATCCTGCGCTAATGAGTAGTCCCCTTAAACGCCTGATTAGTGAAACTTTAATTAGTGGGAAATAAAGCCCTACTCATTAAAATTTCACCTTATCTGACATTATCATATATAATGTACTTTCATATCGTCAATATTTTTTGACATACTTCTACAAATTTTCTGTAAAGTTGTTGTAAACTTTTCATAAACATATAATATGCCCTTACATTGTTAATACTGCTGAATATGATACAATTACCAATTACAAGGAGGATGAATATATGAAAAAAGTCATCTTAACAATTGTTTGTCTCCTCCTTCTAATCATTTCTTATTCTTATTTTGAAAAGAACGATGAGACAAAACAAAATGGACCGGAAGAAAACACAGAAAAAACATCTACTCCAAGTTGGATTGATAAGCAAACAAACGATTCCTTTTATCATCTCGTACTAGGTGATTCACTCGCCAAAGGATATGGCTCGACACAAGGGGGATTTGCTGAATTAGCTTCTAGACAAATAGAAGCACAAATTCATAAACCAATTACAGTAGAAAACCTTGGGATAAACGGTCTTACAACAGATCGTCTCGCTAAAAAAGTGCAATCAGAAGATGTAAAGCAAAAAGTTAGAGCAGCAAATATCATTACAATTAATATTGGAGGAAATAATTTATTCCGTTTAAATCGTGATGTCGGTGTTATAGATGGTATTAAAATGTTAAATAAAGAAAAAGCTCATTTTGAAGCGGATATAAAAAATATTGTAAAGACAGTTCGAGATCAAAATCCGAACGCTTTACTCATTCTCTCAGAACTCTATAATCCGTTACAACTCGATGACTCCATCGCCAGTTATGCAGATATGTTTTTAGATGGATGGAATGAATCCGTTTATTCCATTTCAAAAGCAAATCAACCATCTATCGTTTTACCAATTCGTAAATTAATATCAAATGATAAAAAAGATTTACTCTTTGACCAAGTGCATCCAAATGATAATGGCTACGCGATTATTGCCGATTCATTTACAAAAAAAGTGTTGGCCTACAAATATTAAAATTTCCATGAAACAATTCTATTTTTATAACATGTCTTTTTTGTTACAATGATAGTGGAAGGGGGCCTTTATATGGAATCACGCGAGTGGGAACGTATTGTTGATCATCTTCTTTCGCTAGTGCCTCTTTTTTATCGCAAATTTATGCTTCCTGGAGAATTTTCTTCTCAAAGACATATGCCGCCATCACATACACAAGTATTGCTACTTCTGCATGAAAATGGTACATTAGCAGTTTCCGAAATCGGCAAGCGGCTAGCGATTTCACGGCCTAACATGACACCTCTATTAAACAAACTGATTCAAGAAGAACTAATAGAGCGTCATTATAGCGAAAAAGATCGACGGGTCATTTTAATTTCCCTAACAGCTGAAGGGAAATTGTTAGTAAATCAGTATCAACAATTCATTTTAGACAAATTAAAAGAAAATTTCCAAACATTATCTGAGGAAGAGCGCGAAAAGCTCATTCACTCTCTTCAAACCATTCAAAATTTAATTTTGAAAACAAACGCATAAAGCTGCTTCTACATAGAAGCAGCTTTATGATTCGTAATAATTACCATAGTATACATTTGAATATGGCCATGTCGTTAAATATGGTTTTTGTTCTTGCGTAGGCTGTTGTTGTGGTATTTGTGGTATTTGTGGTATTTGTGGTAATTGCTGCTGATACACTCCAAATTGCTGCCTCATATCATTTACCGGATAATAATTTACATATGGATATACTTGCGGTACGTAATAATAATACATTCATTCTCTCCTCCTTTTTCTTAAACATATTCCAAGGAGAAAATGAATGTGACACTCTTTATATTTGCACGAGTGGTTCTCTCACTCGTTTCTTTCTGTTCTTCAAACGTAGCTTACGGTTCTTTTCATATAAATAATGCACAACGAAATATGAAATTCCCCCAAACACCACTCCTAAAATGGTCATTCCAATTAATACATAAACTTCACTCTGCACTAAACCCTTTAATATCGTAAAAATATGACTCGAAAACAAGTCAGATATCGTAAATGGTTCATGATGTATTTTTTGTACATGAAATGGGTATATCATTTTTCCTAACGCATAAGCAAATGGAAATAAAAATACTGGGAGAAACGATATTTTCCCAATAATATTACCAATGACTGCGGCTGGAAAAGATCCTTTTACTAACCTGACAATTGGATAAAATATTAAATATACGAGCGATGCCGTATAAATTACCAACATTTCTAAACCAAATCCAATAGCAAAACCTAACGACACTTTCTTTGCTCCTTCTGGTGATCGAAGCAACTTATAATATTGAAACTTTAATATTCTCCACATCCGCTGAAAAAACGAATATGTTTTCTTAGTTGTTTTCAAATTCATCATCTCTTTAACTATATTTTTATATGTAGTATGCCCTTACATACTCTGAAAAACAAATTTCACTTTCTCTTTTATTATAAAGGATATCGAAATGGTTAACTAAATATACATATGACATTTCAATATAAAAAGTGCACCTCAAATTGTTATTCGTGTCTAACAATTGCGGTGCAGTTCAAATTGAGCAGCTTTGTTCTTATTTATTCTCCTAATGTTTGTCCCATTTCATTTATTTTTATATCAAGACGAAAAAAGCACTTGTTGCCTTTAATCGACAATCAAGTACTTTCAGTTCATATTGTTTTTAAATTGCTCTAGATTTTATCGTAACCTTAAAACTTGTATATCTTGACGATTAATATTCATTTTCTTTTCTGTTCACTTCAAATATATTTTGCTTTAGCCGTATTAGTATTTATGTTTTTATAGCCGCACATTAACATACACTTAAAAAACACGATTGCATAAACTACCCCTTTAAAGCTAATATCTCTTCTCTATTATAGTCGATCATTGCTAAAAAGTACTCGTCAAAATTCTCAAATCTATCTATTTCTTCACCCGCAAACCAAATTATCTCTCCTGGTCTAGAAGAATTAGGTAAACATAAAACAAATAAATCCCTATCAAATTCAGAAACTGCTATTGGTAATAGCTCCTGTCTTAAAACACCGCTTTCTTCTAAAACAACATCATCTATAGCTTCTAATAATACCTGAGCATAATCCATTATAGATGATTCCTTTAATTGCTCCGTACCAAATAAATCCACCGTTTGATAAAAGCCTGCCCAACCATTGGCATATTGAAGAAATTCTCGATACATTAAATCAAGCTTATATCCCAATTCTTGTTCAATAATGCGAATAGATTTTTCATTTGCTCCCACCTCTGGAAAATGGTGTGGCCATATTTTTTCTACATCTTGTTTCATTAGCTCCTGCTTCACTAAAATCATTGTAGCTATCTTATCTTTCCAATTATTCATCATCTACTCCTCCTCTACAAACTTAAATTTTGTAGGTTTATAACCAATTGGATATTTATTAGCCTGTCCACCTATGCTCATATTAACTTTTGGATCAAGGTCTAACCAACTATGAGGCTCCGGTTTCCCCATCCAAGTTGTATCAGGAACATGACCAACATGTCCCTTGTATGCTTCTCCATTATCAGCAGCTCGCTTACCTTCTAGCCTTGCCGCACGTGAAGCTTCTTGTCTTAATTTACCTTTAGTTGATACCCTTCCTGTTGGTGATAAAGCACCAGCTTCTAAGGCTTTATTAGATCCCTCAACATAAGCCTTAACTTGCGCTATCTGTTCATCTGTCGCTCCAGGAGGTGCTTTGACCTCTACAGGTCCCCCAGCTTTACCGGCCCCCTTAACTCCATTGACTTTCTCCACAGGTACTTTTTTAGCTTTATTCACAGCCTCAGTAGCCTTAGCAGTCATTTTAACTCCTTTGCCTACTTTTGCTATCTTCCCAAAGGGTGTAATCCCTGCTACTGCCATTCCTCCAGCAAATACTCTATCCAAAGTAGATAGTTTTTCGCCAGTAGATGGATCAATCCCATCCCAAGCACGACGAATATCATACTCACCACTTATTTCACCTACTATATCCCTAGCAAGTTTTTCACCATCAAAATCCTCTTTTTCTGATGATAGTGGTCCACACATCGCTCCTTGTTCCATTGTAACATCTTGATTATCTGTATTGCGGAATTTTTCAGCAATTCGTTTCAAATCTTCTTCTACTTTTACAAGTCAATGAATAGATGTAAAAGCTTTTAGTCTCGCATCATTGAACATTTGAATGAACTGTTGATTAGAGGCACCAATCCACTGAAAACACAATTGATCTATTTCATTACATAAATTATTATGTATAGATTCTAATGCGATTCGGGTATTGCTTGCACGATTCGCAACTTCTTCTAGCATTTCAGGTGTAACTTTAATTTGAACCATTTTTTTCCTCCCTCTCCCAATTAAAATTATGAGATAAAAAGAAAAAAATGTAAATACAGAAATTTTAGAACATCCAAAAATCTTTATACAACATAAAGCCTGCTTAACAGCAAATGAAGCCTATGTGTATGTGAAGTAAAGAGTCTTCTTAGTAAACTAGGCACAAAAGGTTATACAAAAAATTTAGTAGCTGTTTCTCTAATAGATATCCCCCCTCTACCCATATAATTAAGTACATTCAGTATATACTCAAAGTAATATCTTTTTATTGTATTTACTTTCTCTTCTAAAAAGAATTTAACCATAAAAAACACCCCAATTGTTATTCGTATCTAACAATTGAGGTGCACTTCATTTAAGAAAGCTCTTCTACATTTTTAAATAAACTTACTAATAATGCTTTTTGCGCATGCAATCGATTACCCGCTTGCTCAAAGACGATAGACTGTGGTCCATCTATAATTTCTCCTGTTACTTCCTCTTCACGATGGGCAGGTAAACAGTGTAAGAAACGATATGTTTGCTTCGCATGCATAACAAGTTCTTTATTGATTTGGTAAGGTTGAAATAAAGTATATTTCTCTTCTTCTCCCTCTTGCCCCATGCTCATCCAAACGTCAGTATAAATGAAATCTGCTTCACTCACCGCTAGTTCAGGGTTATGCAAAATTTCAATTTTCGCTCCTGTTTCTTCAGCAATCGTTAACGCTTTTTTTACAATTTCCTCATTTGGTTCATATCCTACAGGCGTTGCAACAGTCATATGCATTCCAACTTTCGCACTTGCTAGCAACAATGAATGACATACGTTATTTCCATCACCTACATAAGCCAATTTTATTCCTTTAAATGTATTTATTTCTTCATATATTGTCATTAGATCCGCCAGTGCTTGACAAGGATGATGATCGTCCGTTAAACCATTAATTACAGGTATGCTCGATTCTTTTGCAAGCTCTTCTACATCGGCATGTGAGAATGTACGTATCATGATCCCATCAATATAATGAGATAATACTTTCGCAGTATCTGAAACGCTCTCCCCTCT
Source organism: Bacillus sp. AY18-3 (assembly GCF_008042305.1). Classification (NCBI taxonomy): domain Bacteria; kingdom Bacillati; phylum Bacillota; class Bacilli; order Caryophanales; family Bacillaceae; genus Bacillus; species Bacillus sp. AY18-3. The sequence goes on from NZ_QKQR01000008.1 coordinate 124,654, forward strand.
TCCAATTTGCATCTCTTTCCCACTTAAAAACATACCATGTCCTCCGAGCTGTACCATTCCTGCTTCAAAAGATACGCGAGTACGAGTCGAATGTTTATCAAAGATAAGCCCTAATATTTTTCCTTGTAATAAAGGCTCTTGCTTATTCTTTTTTAAATAGATAGCGAACTCAATTAAAGAAATGATTTCTTCTTGCGTCAGTTCTTCTAATGTTAAAAGATCTTTCGTATTTAATTTCGGTACTTGTACAGTTGACATAGAATTTCCCCCTTATATGATTGATACGTTTTTTGTACAAACTACTTTTTTTATCATATATACTGCCTGTTCTAACTCTTCATTCGTTACAATAAGTGGTGGTAATAGTCTAATCACATTAGGTCCTGCTTGTAATACGAGAAGTCCTTCTTTCTCTAGTTGTTCTATACAACTTGCAACTTCATGCTTACACTCAATCCCAATCATAAGCCCCTTACCACGTATATTTTGAATACATTCAACATGTCGTAATTCCTCTCGCAACTTCTCTAATACGTATTCGCTCTTTTCCTTTACTTCTTTTAAAAACGATGGTTTCTTACTTACTTGCAATACTTCTTTCGCTGCAGCCATTGCAATATAATTCCCACCAAACGTTGAACCATGTGATCCTGCAGTAAACGATGTTCCAAGTTCCTTCCGGCCAATCATCGCTCCAACGGGAATGCCATTTCCAAGCGCCTTAGCGGCAGTAACGATATGAGGATCTATTCCCATTTGTTCGTAAGCAAATAATGTCCCTGTTCTTCCAATCCCTGTTTGTACTTCGTCTATAATAAATAAGGAACCGAACTTATTACATAATGTTTCAATTGCTTTCAAAAAAGATAAATCAGCAGGAATGACTCCTCCCTCTCCTTGAACAACTTCTACCATTACCGCCGCTACTTCTTCATTCATTACTTCCTCTAATGCCTTTATATCGTTAAACGGGGTATGTAAAAAAGACGGAAGGAGCGGACCAAATCCTTCTTTCACTTTATTTTGCCCCGTCGCACTCATCGTTCCGAATGTTCTACCATGAAAAGACTGCTGACATGTTATGACGAGAGATTTTCCAGTATGCTTACGAGCTAGCTTCAAAGCAGCTTCATTCGCCTCTGCCCCGCTATTACAGAAAAAAACAGAATCTAACGCTGTATTTTCTGTTAATAATGACGCTACTTCTTCTTGTAAGCTGTTTGTAAACAGGTTAGATATATGCCATATATCATGAAGTTGCTCTTGGACAGCTTTCATAACCTTAGGATGACAATGTCCTAAATTACATACGCCAATTCCTGATGTGAAATCTAAATATTGCTTACCATTTTCATCAATAACTTCCGTTCCACTTCCCTTTACAAGCTCAATATTTCTTCTCCCATACGTTTGAAAAAGATGACTTGTCATACGATACTTACTCCTTTCGTTACCGTCGTTCCGATACACTCGCCCGTAACTTCAGTAAAATCTTTTGTACCGTTCACAATACTTATCTTTTGCACTCCCATTTTTAATGACGTTAGTGCCGCCTGTACTTTCGGAATCATCCCGCCTGTAATAACTCCTTTTTCTATTAAAGTAGTAATTTCCGATTCATCCGTTTTCTTTACTAATTTCCCTTCATGTAATATCCCATCTACATCCGTAATAAAAATGAGTTCTTTTGCGGATAATGCGGCCGCAATTCCAGCTGCAGCTGTATCCGCATTTATGTTATAAATCTCATTATCATGTATCCCGACCGGAGCAATAACAGGAATATAATTCAAATTTATCAATCCTTTTAGTAAGGTTGTTTCGACATAACTTACTTCTCCCACATATCCTATTTCTTCGCTGACAGGTTGAACTTGAAGTAAATTGCCGTCACACCCTGAACAACCTACCGCAAGTAAATTATGCCTTTGCAACTTCATTACAAATTTTTTATTCGTACTTCCGCATAGCACCATTTGAACAATATCCATAACTTCTTTTGGTGTTACTCGTAACCCATCTCTTTTTTCTACTTTGATGTTACAACCTTTTAATTGCGCATCAATTTCTGGGCCACCACCATGGACAATCACTACTTTATACTTCTGTTGCAATTTCTTTATACAATCAAAAAACACATCATTTAATTGATCGAACATACTACCGCCGCATTTTACTACAATATAATCGCTCATCTTCCCTCTCCTTATGTACGATAACAAGCGTTTATTTTCACATATTCATAGCTTAAGTCACAGCCCCAAGCTGATCCTGTCTCTTCTCCTAAATGTAAATACACATCAATCATAATTTCATGTTCTTTTAATTTCTTTTTCATTTCCTCTTCAGAAAACATTTGAGGTTCACTATTTTTCAGCACCGTAATAGATTGAAGAGTAATATCAATTGTATTTGGGTTAATCGTGACTTCACTTTGTCCAATACTGCTAATAATTCGCCCCCAGTTTGGATCTTCACCATGTATTGCTGTTTTCACAAGACTCGAACCGACTATTTGCTTTGCAATTTTCTTTGCCTCTTCATTCGTTCGAGCTCCTAACACATTTACTTCTATTAACTTCGTAGCGCCCTCACCATCTTGTGCGATTTTTTTCGCTAAATCTTCACATACCTTCTGTAAAGCAAATACGAAAGTTTCCCAATCTGCATGTTCCATATTGATTGGTTTCGTTTCTGATAATCCACTTGCCATAACGATGACCATATCATTCGTAGAAGTATCTCCATCTACCGTAATTTGATTAAATGTACGATTCGTTATTTGTGATAATGCTGTTTGTAATACGTCATGCTCTATATGAGCGTCTGTCGTAATAAAACTTAGCATCGTCGCCATATTTGGATGAATCATCCCTGAACCTTTCGCAACACCAGCAATCGCCACTTTCTTCCCATCAATCATCATTTCATAGCAAGTTTCTTTCGTTATAAGATCCGTCGTTAAGATTGCTTCAGAAAAAGAATGAGCTTCACTTTCTTCCTTCGTCGGGATAAGAGTTGCAATTCCCTTTCGGATTATATCCATCGGTAAAGGGACACCAATTACACCTGTTGAAGCTACTGAAACGTAATTTTCTTTCACTCCAAAATGTTCCGCTCCTAATGCACGCATCTCGTAAGCATCTTGTAACCCTTTCATTCCTGTACAAGCATTTGCATTTCCACTATTGACGATAATTGCCTGCAATTTCCCCTCAGCTGTTATACTGTCTTTCGTTACTTGCAGGGGAGCTGCTTGTATTTGATTCGTTGTATAAACGGCAGCACATGATGCTGGCACTTCACAAATGATTACACCTAAATCCTTTTTGTCTTTTTTCAAACCATTTGCAGTACCGACTGCCGAAAAGCCTTTTGGCGTTACAATTGAACCATTATCTAATTTTGTAATAGACTCTACTTTAATCATCATGTCCCCCTTATAAATAAAGCGGCATATGTTGTAAACCTGTTGTTTCTTCTAGTCCCGCTACTATGTTTGCATTTTGAATCGCTTGCCCAGCCGCACCTTTCATCATATTGTCTATAACAGAAACGACTGTCACTCTTCCGGTTCTTTCATCGTAAGCTATCCCCATATCACAATAATTTGAGCCCCTCACTTCTTTCGGACTTGGAAACTCTCCTTGCGTACGAATTCGAATGAAAGGCGATTGTTCATACGTTTCTTCATATAATTTTTGAAGTTTCCCTATTTCCATTTCTCGTTTTACTTTCGCATAAAGTGTAACCATAATTCCCCTTGATATCGGTATTAAATGTGTACTAAACGTGATTGGCTTAGTTTCCCTATTCCACTCCGCGAGCATTTGCTCAATCTCAGGAACATGTTGATGCTCATTTACTTTATAAATACGCAGGTTATCGTATAACTCAGGAAAGTGAGTCATTGTCGTTGGCGTTTTGCCTGCTCCAGATACTCCTGATTTCGCATCAATAATAATGGAATCTTCTTCAATTATGTCGCTACGAACTAACGGCAATACCGCTAATAATGCAGCTGTAGCAAAGCATCCTGGGTTTGCAATTAAATTTGCATTTTGAATCTCGGACCTTTTCCATTCACTTAACCCATATACAGCTTTACTAAGAACTGCTTCTTTTGCAGCTGTCCTTTTATACCACTGTTCATATATGAAAGGATCTTTCATACGAAAGTCTCCAGATAGGTCAATTACTTTTAAACCTACTGCTAATAATTTTGGAGTTAGCTCTGCTGATACTCCTGCTGGGGTTGCCAAAAATACAATTTCTGCTTCTTTCACTATTTCTTCCGCATCAATTTCTTGTAACGTATGAACAAGAACATTTTGAAAATGCGGATATACATTTGTTATACACTCACCAACTTGCGAAAAAGAATGAAGAGATGCTATCGAAAAATATGGATGTTGCTCTAATAACCGAATTAACTCAATACCTCCATACCCAGTTGCTCCAATAATCGCGACTTTCATATGCTCCTCCTCATATCAATTCTTTAAATTAAGTATGATTATAATATTGTATATTTATAGAGTCAATTAAATATTTATAAATTTTACAAACTTAAAAAACTTAATTTTACTAGAAAAACAATATACACAATAGAATTTTTATACACAAATAGTGTATAGTAGTTTTTTCATTTCACTTCAAGTACAATAAAGTGAAACTATAGTCAGTGGGGTTTTGTTCATCCTCCCTGATTATTAGTTGAACCAATCGGGCGTTTAGGGGCAGTCGATCTCCCACCTAACTTCTTTGCTCTAGCCGAATTTTAAGGTGGGGGTTTTACTGCCCGTTAATGCCGGGTAAAACAATACATATATACATACAGGCGGGGAAAAACATGAATGAGAAATTAATTGAGAAAATGATTATAAAAAGTTTTCAGCAATATCAATGTAATCCTATGTCAAATGAGGATCAGGAAATGCTTATTAAACATATTCAAACGATAATTCATTCAAATACTGAAATTGATGTATACGAGGCAGTTGAGGATATCGTTTACGATTATGTGACTGGAAAATAAAAAATAGGAGATTTCCATATGGAAATCTCCTATTTTTTATTTAATGATTTACCTGCAACACGCTCAAATAAACCTGGGAATAGTGCATAAAGTTTCGGACCAATGCCCATCCACTTCGGTAAGTTTACTTCACGCTTTTTCGTTTGCATCGATTTTACGATCTGCTCTGCTACATATGTTGGTTTTAACATGTACCGTCCCATATTTTTCACATATGTACCGGATTGATCCGCTATTTCAAAAAAGTTTGTATCTATCGGACCTGGATTAATCGCTGTTACGAAAATATTTGTACTAGACAACTCCATGCGTAAACTATTCGTAAATCCTAATACTGCATGTTTCGTCGCTGCATACGCACTCGATTTTGGAGTTGCAATTTTCCCAGCAAGTGAAGCAATATTAATAATATGTCCTTCGTTCCTTTTCACCATATAGGGTAGTACCGCTTTCGTACAAGCTACTAATCCAAATACATTTACTTGGAACATATCTTTCACTTCATCCATTGACGCATCTTCAAATGTTTTAAAAATACCAAATCCCGCATTGTTTACTAATATATCAATACGTCCCACTTCTTGTAATACCTTTGAAAAAACAGATTGTACTTCTATCTCTTCACTTACATCTAATACATAATAATAGCAAGGCGTATTATAAGTTTCTTTAATTTTCTCTGCTAACACTTTTAATTTCTCTTCTGTTCTAGCCATTAATACTGGAGTCGCCCCCTGCTCTGCGACTTGCATTGCAACTTGCTCTCCAATTCCACTAGAAGCACCTGTAATGACGATTACTTTATCTTGTAAACGTCCCGTCATTGCTGTCACCTACTTTGCATAATAAATCAATTGTTGCGAAGATTCATCAATCATCACTTGTTGATTATATGCTAAAAAGTCTAATTGTCCAACAGTTTCTGAAATAGTAAGCGGCAATTGCTCCTTATATAATACCGGAAATAGTTTTACACATACTTCAAATGCTGTCATTGGTTTTTCCTTTAATAACTCAAGCACTTTAAACGCACGTGTTTCTTGCTTTTGTAATCTCGTTTCAATAAGTTGTTTCACATTTAGAACATCTTCTCCATGTCCTGATAAAATGCGCGAAATATTCATTTCACTTAAACGCTTTAATGTTTGATTATATTGTAATAACGGGCGCGCCCTTTCTGTTTGTCCTTCATATGGTGGTTCTAATATGGGATTCGAAGAAATATGGCTAATGAGAGCATCCCCGCCAATTAATATTCCATCAGATTCTCTATATAATGAAATATGAGTGGAAGCATGACCTGGTGTTTCGATTACTGTAAACCCAGGTAAAGAATCAATACGATCTCCCTCTCTCACAGTATGCGTTAACGATCTATTACAAGAATATTTAAGTGTCTTCGTCGTCAATAACGCCTCGTCTTTCAAAAATGCCGCTGGAACACCAAATTGCAAAGCTGTCTCTCTAAAAAACTCATGATACCACTTTGAAAATTCTGGATTTTGCGTGATCCAAGGCTCATTCCAAGGATGTCCAATAATGTTCGTTTTCTCAGAAAATATATTTAAAAGCCCACAATGATCCGCATGATGATGCGTAATGACTACTGTTTTAATATCTTCTATCGCATATCCTAATGTACCTAATTGCCTTTCTAAAGCACTTCTTGCCTCTTTTGTATTCGTCCCTGTATCAATTAATGTTAATGTCTCCCCCTCAACTAAAAACACATTCACAGTTTCAACTGCAAATGGCACAGGAATCTCCATTCGGTGAATCGCCGTCATGCTTAGCCCCCCTGTCTCTTTCCGGTTCAAAAATGAATACTTCTTCAGTTTACAACTTCTATATATATTTGTCATTATTTTCAGATAAAAAGAGGTGTTTCCTGTAAAAAAACGAATGTATGTACATTTATAAGAATTTCTAACCAAATTTAAAGGAGGAACATCATGTCTATTCAAAACATTTCCTTTCTCGGTGCAGGCTCTATTGCTGAAGCTATTATTGGTGGCTTGTTACATGCAAATGTTGTGAAAGGCGAACAAATTACCGTAAGTAATCGTTCTAACGAGACAAGATTGCAGGAGCTACATAACAAATACGGAGTCAAAGGTACACACAATAAAAAAGAGCTACTTACTGATACAACTATTCTTTTTCTAGCAATGAAACCAAAGGATGTTGCAGAAGCGCTTACTCCTTTTAAAGAAGATATACATAATAACCTGCTTATTATTTCCTTATTAGCAGGTGTTTCTACTCACTCGATTAGAAACCTACTTCAAAAAGATGTTCCGATTATTCGTGCGATGCCAAATACATCTGCAGCTATTTTAAAATCAGCTACTGCTATCTCGCCTTCAAAACATGCAACAGCGGAACATATTCAGACTGCCATAGCTTTATTTGAAACGATCGGTCTCGTCTCTGTTGTAGAGGAAGAAGATATGCATGCTGTCACTGCATTATCTGGAAGTGGGCCTGCTTATATTTATTACGTAGTGGAAGCGATGGAAGAAGCCGCAAAAACAATTGGTTTAAAAGAAGATGTTGCAAAGTCACTTATTCTTCAGACGATGATTGGTGCTGCTGAAATGCTAAAAGCAAGTGAAAAACACCCTTCTGTTTTGCGAAAGGAAATTACTTCTCCTGGCGGAACGACCGAAGCAGGTATTGAAGTATTACAAGAACATAAATTTCAACAAGCACTTATTTCTTGTATTACACAGGCTACACAACGATCACATAATCTTGGGAAAACATTAGAACAACTAACAAAAGAAAAATAAAAATGGAGCTCAATCTTACTTGAGCTCCATTTTTTTATTAACATATATTGTTTAGTTATTAGTCTTCCCAAAAATCTCTTCTTGCAGACGGCGACCAGTTGGTGTTGCTGCAAGTCCACCTTCAGCTGTTTCACGAAGTGCTACTGGCATCGTTTGTCCGATTCTAAACATCGCCTCAATCACTTCATCACATGGAATTGTACTCGTTACGCCAGCTAATGCTAAATCAGCTGAAATCATCGCATTCGCAGCTCCTGCTGCATTACGTTTTACACAAGGTACTTCTACAAGCCCTGCAACAGGATCACATACTAAACCAAGCATATTCTTTAATGAAATCGCCATCGCTGTAGCTGCTTGATCTTGTGTTCCACCAGCCATCTCAACTGCTGCTGCTGCTGCCATTCCACTTGCTGAACCTACTTCAGCTTGGCAACCTCCTGCCGCGCCGGAAATACAAGCATTATTCGCAACAACCATACCGAAAGCTCCTGCTGTAAATAAAAATTCGATCATCTCTTCGCGTGTCGGCTGTAATTTTTCTTGCAGTGCAAACAGTACACCTGGCACTGTTCCAGCAGACCCTGCTGTTGGTGTTGCACAAATAATTCCCATCGCTGCGTTTACTTCATTTGTTGCAACAGCTTTACTCACCGCGTCCAAAATCGTATCTCCAGATAAGCCTTTTCCGCTATTCATATACGCCTGAACTTTTACAGCATCTCCGCCAGTTAAACCAGTTGGTGATTTCACTCCGCGAATACCACGTTCTACTGCTTGCTCCATCACGACTAAGTTCTTTTCCATACCAGCAATTACTTCTTCACGTGAAATACTTCTTGTTTTCATTTCACATTGAATCATAATTTCTGCGATTTTTACATTTTGTTCTTTAGCTTGCGCCACTAGTTCCGCTGCGTTCCGAAACATGGTGTGTCCCCCCTGCAATTATTCCATAATAGTTACTTGACAAATATTTTGTTGCGCGTTTATTTCTTCAATCACTTCATCTGCTAATAATTCATCTGTTTCGATAACCATAAGCGCTCTTCTTCCTTTTTCTTTACGAGAAACACTCATTGTACTAATGTTAATTTCATGTTTCGCAAGGATTGAAGCTACTGCTGCAATAGCACCGAAGCGATCGTTATTTACAATAAGTAGTGCTGGACTCGTGCCTGTTAATTGAAGATCGAATCCGTTTAATTCTACAACTTCAATTTTACCGCCACCAATTGAGCAAGCAACAACTTCAATTTCTTCTTCACCTTTATACAAACGAATTCTCGCTGTATTTGGGTGAGGTGCATTTGCATCTTCTTCAATAAATTCTACTTCGATTTTGCGCTCTTTTGCTATGTCTAGCGCTTCTGGAATACGTAAGTCATCTGTTTCAAACCCTAATATCCCACCTATTAACGCTACATCTGTACCATGCCCACGATACGTCTTTGCAAATGATCCATATAATGAAATGCTTACTCTTTCTGGTTCATGACGAAACAGCTGGCGAGCAACTTGCCCCATTCTTGCTGCGCCTGCTGTATGTGAACTTGATGGACCAATCATAACTGGACCAATAATATCAAATACTGAGCGATACTTCATCATAACTCCCCCTAAACCTCTGTGCAAAAATTTTTTACTATTCTATTAAGCTACCGAATCGGTTGCTTTTCCAGTTGTACGACGAATTTGTTCCGCTATACGAATTGGATAGTTTTTGAATAACAGTGAAACAATATATCCTGAAATAATACCAATTATCATAATAAATAAGAAACTTAGCATTACCTTCATTTACTAATCATATAAGCTAATCCACAATAAAGTCTTGTAGCAATCCAAAGTTTAACACAGAACCCCTTACAAGCATAGCGTAAACAAGTGAAACTCCCATTGCTTTCATACCTTTTAGTGCTTTAAAGCTAAAAAATGAAAAAAGACTTAGTACAAATAATAGTAATATCCTTCTTATTTGTAATTCTCATGTTTCCCTCTCACGATTTAGTCAACTCCACTTGTTACGACAAATGGCTAAAACGCATGTAGCCTACAATAAATTATAATCTGCCCTCATTATATCTTGTTTTTAATAAAACGCTTACTTTTAATAAATTTTAAAAGTTCTGAATAACGATCCGTTTTTGCTATTTGTACCACTCGTATGTCGTCTGACTTATATAACAGTTTCTCTAAACAATCGGTACTATGTATTTTTATCCTATTTCTTCACATCATTAAAACTTTCTGTTTCATCCAATATAAACATAAAATGATAACAGTTTTATTTTAAATTTTTTTAGAAATAAAAAAATGGCAACCTTTCGTCACCATTTTTTCACAACATTATTATCTATCTACTGGAAATGATTTCAAATCCGTAGCTATTTCTGTATTAGAAAATAGCTCTCTTGCCTCTTTCCATAATTCCTTATATGTATCTCCTTGATAACGAGAACTAATATGAGTCAATATTAATCGTTTTGCATTTGCCTGAAGTGCAATACTCGCAGCTTGCTTAGATGTAGAATGAAAATAATCATATGCTTGTTGTTCATCCTCTGCTGCAAAAGTGGCTTCATGAACAAGTACGTCAGCGTCTTGTGCCAGCTCTCTACTCGCTTCACAATATCTTGTATCACCTAAAATGGTAATAATTCTTCCCTTTTGAGGTGGACCAATAAAGTCTTTTCCATTTAGTATCGTACCATTTTCTAATTCAACTACTTCTCCATCTTTTAAACGTTTAAAGAGCGGGCCAGGTTTCACACCCATCTCCAGTAATTTATCGACTAAAAGAGCACCTTGTATATCTTTCTCTACAATACGATACCCAAAACATTCAATACCATGTGACAATCTTTTCGTTTCCACGTGAAATTCATTATCTTCAAATACAGTACCTTCTTCTATTATCTCCACAATTTCAAGTGGGTATTTTACATGTGTCGTACTTACTGATAATGCCACTTCAATAAATTGTTTAATTCCTTTTGGTCCATACACTGTTAAAGGTGTAGTCCCTCCTTGAAATGAACGGCTTCCTAATAAACCAGGCAAGCCAAAAATATGATCACCATGTAAATGCGTAATAAATATTTTTTCAATGCGGCGTGGGCGTACTGATGTATGTAATATTTGATGTTGCGTCGCCTCGCCACAATCAAATAACCAAGTCTGTCCTCGTTCTTCTAACAATTGCAAAGCAATTGCCGAAACGTTCCTTCCTTTCGAAGGAACACCTGCACCAGTTCCTAAAAATACAAATTCCACTTTCTTTCCTCCAGCTCTTTATATAATCTACCTTTCATCTTACGGAATGTTATTTCAAATGGCAAATCGAATTTACATAACCGATCATCTAGACAACTATATATCACGAACGTTATACTCAAAAAACTTAGTAATCGTTCGTGTTTTATGTTAAAATGATTATACTACATTTTAAGGGAGCGTTTTATTATGAAAGAAGCATTTCGTTTACAAACTGATTTTTCATCTTCATTTGATCGCTGGGTAAGTTCTTTCGTTTCTGATCACCCAGCACAATTAGAATGGACGACTTTGAAAGAATTAATCCATGAATATACAACAACACATACAAATGATTCATTACCAACATATATTTCTTCAGCTTTAACATATTACGCACAACGCGTTTCAACAACAAACAGTTCAGAAATTGTTATTTTTGAAAATGCTACAATCTCATAATCTATAATAAAAAGCACTGGTTACAGTGCTTTTTTTATTTATACTTATTTAGCAAATCGGCATATTCCGTCAAAAAATTTGTATACATACTTTGATCAAACTCATCTAAATTTATCCTTTCACTTGATTTATTAAATAATTCTTTTGCTTGTAGTGCAAAAGAAACAATTTATTTTCTATAAAAACTTTATAGTAAAAAATTTCATAGTTAATTGTAAAAATAAAAGGTGTCATGATATTTACAGCTTCATGACACCTTCTACATAAACTTATTTTCTAATTTTTGCTGAAAAGACTTTTCTTGCTTACGTAATAATTGACTACCTCGTTGTAAAATCGGCATTCCATACTTATCATTAATTTGATCGATGACAGCAAGTAGCGGCTCTTCTTTCGCATCTTCTTCAAATGAAAACAAATCTAATTGTTTCACCGATTCTGTCTTCCACTCTATTTCAGTGGCTGTAACACCTAGTAAACGAACGGAATCACCGTCCCAATGTTGCTTCCATAAACGAGATGCTGCCTGAAAAATATCTCGTTCTTCCCAAATCGCATTTTTCAATTGCTTACTCCGTGTTACTGTCCGCCTATCATGATATTTAATCATAATTTGAATATTATAGCTGACAAGCGTTCGCTTTTGTAATCTTTTACTCACTGATTTTGATAGCCGTTCTAACATATCAAGTAATTCTTTCTCTTCATCCATATCCTTTGAAAAAGTCATCGAATTACCGACACTTTTATGTTGTCCCATTTGACTCGGGTCAACTTCCCTATCATCCATACCTTTTGCCCGCCTTTGTAAATCAACGCCATGCTTTCCAATTTTAGCGCGAATGATATGTTCGTTTCCTTTTGCTAACTGCTCAATTGTTTGTATATGAATATCATTTAATTTTTCAGCTGTTTTTTCTCCAATTCCATGCATTGCTTCAACTGGAAGTGGCCAAATCATTTCTGGAATATCTCGTTTTCGAAGTACGGTAATACCGAGAGGCTTTTTCATATCAGAAGCTGTTTTTGCTAGGAAAAGGTTAGGAGCAATTCCGATGCTACACGGAAGCTGTAACTCTGTTAATAACGCCTGCTGAATCATCTTTGCTATTTCAAGAGGTGGACCGAGTGCGTAGCAATCTGTAATATCTAAATATCCCTCATCTATAGAGACTGGTTGTATTTTTTCCGTAAAACGTGAAAGAATTTGAAACATTTGAAATGAAGCTTCACGATATAATGTAAAATTAGGACGCATTACAACTAATTGCGGGCATAACCTTTTTGCTTCCCAAAGAGGCATCGTTGTACGTATTCCATAGTCTCTTGCCTCATAACTACATGTTATAATAATTCCTTTTCTTTCTTTTTCATTTCCAGCAACTGCTAACGGCTTCCCTTGTAATGATGGGTCATGAGCAATTTCAACAGATGCGAAAAAACAATTCATATCTACATGCAAAATAACACGACCATTTTTCGGATACATTTCTCGCATAGTACTCACTCCCTAATCAGAACATTCGTTCTTTCATTATATCAAATTTTGCATAATAGTTATAATAATTACTTGTTCTTTTCCTTTCATACATTTGATACAATTTACATAAAATGTATCAAATTACAAAAAGGGGTGATTATGATGAAATCAACTAATAAACTCAACTATACGTTCCTTGTGATTATATTAATCATAGCCATTAATTATTTACTGCTTCCTATTTTCAACTTTAATACATTTGGATTCTTCCCTCGTCTAGTACATATAGCAACAACTTATATATTGCCATGGATTTTCTTGTATTGGCTGATCCGCCTTGTAAAAGCAATCGAATCAAAATAAAAAGCGTGTAAATCAATTGTGATTTACACGCTTTTTCTATTACATTACTTCGCTACTTCTTCAATAATTGCTATAACTAATTCTGCTGTTTTCGCTAATTCTTCAACAGGAATCTTTTCGTTTGTTGTATGAATTTCTTCATAACCAACCGCTAAGTTAACTGTTGGAATACCGTGTCCTGCAATTACGTTTGCATCACTTCCGCCACCACTTTGGTGAAGAGAAGGTGTACGACCAATGTTTTCAGCTGCACGTTTTGCAACTTCTACAACGTGATCACCCTCAGCAAATTTAAATCCTGGGTACATAACGTTTACTTCAACGTCTGCATGACCACCCATTTCTTTTGCAGTTGTTTCAAATGCTTCTTTCATTTTCGCAACTTGTGCTTCCATTTTTTCATTGATTAAAGAACGCGCTTCTGCAAAGATTTGTACATGATCGCAAACGATATTTGTTTGTGTACCACCTTCAAAACGTCCAATATTTGCAGTTGTTTCAGAATCAATACGACCAAGTGGCATCTTCGCAATTGCTTTCGCTGCGATAGTAATTGCAGATACACCTTTTTCTGGTGCTACACCAGCATGAGCTGTTTTCCCACGAATAATTGCATTCACTTTCGCTTGTGTTGGAGCTGCAACAACGATTTCACCAACTTTTCCATCGCTATCTAATGCGTAACCGTATTTCGCTGTAATGCGCTCACGATCTAATGCTTTTGCACCAACAAGACCAGATTCTTCTCCAACTGTAATAATAAATTCAATTTTACCATGAGGGATGTTTTTCTCTTTTAAAACACGAATTGCTTCGAACATTGATGCTAATCCAGCTTTATCATCCGCACCTAAAATCGTAGTACCATCTGATACGATATATCCATCTTTAATAGAAGGCTTAATTCCATTACCAGGAACTACTGTATCCATATGAGAAGTAAAGTAAATTGTATCAACACCATCTTTTGTTGCTGGTAAAGTACAAATTAAATTACCTGCACCATGCCCAGTAACAGCCATTGTGTCATCTTCAAATACTTCTACACCTAAATCTGTAAACTTCTTTGTTAATACTTTACAAATTTCTGCTTCAAATTTCGTTTCAGAATCTACTTGTACTAATTCCATAAATTCATTTACTAAACGTTCTTGATTAATCATAAGACTGCGCCTCCTGCACTACCATTATGTATGTAACACTATTAATTATAACAGAATTTCGCAAAAGTTTCGAAATACAAGACAAAAAACAGACGGTTTATATGTCTAGATAACCATCTGCTTTCTATTACTCATTTAACAATACCCAGCGCATATGATCTTCCCATACTCCATTAACCATTAACATTTTCCTAGACACGCCCTCATATTGAAAGCCTATCTTCGTCACTACTTGTATAGATGCTAAATTTCGTGGCATAATCGGTGCTTCTATACGATGTAACTGAAATTCCTCAAAAGCAACTTGAATCGCTTTTCTAAGCGCTTCTGTCGTATAACCTTTGTTTAACTCTGCCTTATCTAATTTATAGCCGAGTACACAAGATTGATAAATTCCGCGAACAATTAAATTAAATGAAATACATCCAATTATTTTCGTATCATCACCCTTTTTAAAAATCCAAAGCCTGATGATTTTACCTTCTGCAAACTCTTTTCTATCCTTTTGTAACTTTTTCTTCTGATAATCTAACGTAAAAAAATCATCCGGTCTATACTCTTCCCAAGCTTTTAAAAATTCACGATTTCTGTCGTAATATTGAAGAACTTTTTCAGCATACGACTCATCAATTTCCCTTAAATGTAAACGATTTGTTTCATATATTTTCATCATCGTATCTCCATTCTTCAGCTTGCATAACAAAAAACTTATACTCTATCATTAATTATATATTCTCTACATACATACAAATTTCCTGTTATACTTTACACGCACTTCTCGAATTTTGTCACTTCTCTCCCCTTGTCCACAATATCATTTCTCGTTACAATAATATTGTACTGATTTGCAAGGAGGTTTAACGATGCATAAAAAAGCTCAAAAAGTTATGATTTATGTAATGCTAATTTCTATGCTTGTAACAACATTACTTGCTGGCGCAAGTATGTTTTGGTAAAAAGGACGATGTGTTCGTCCTTTTTTTACTTTTTACACATAACATAATAAAATAAACCATCTCGATATCGAGATGGTTTATTTTATATAAAGCACAATCGCTACAATACTAAAGGAGAATGACATTACAAGTGCTGTTATAAAACTTGTATATTGTTTCTGCTGAAATGCTCCAATAACAAAAGTAAGATTGAGTAATGCCATACATACAATTGCTACAAGATAAGAACATATATTAAAAGTTGCCAATATGAATGTAATAACAAATAGAAATCCCATAAAAAATTGCATATACGAAATTTTTGGATTCAAGTACATATGAGCAACCCCTTTATCTAATTTTTTATCCTGATCGGTGAGGGCTGATAATCCGCGGGTAAAAAACATCCCACTGATTAAAGTTTCACTTTATCTTTCTATACTCTCATTAACTCATGGTTATGTACACATGTCAAGACAACTTATTACAATAGAAAAAGCCAACCTTTGTTGGCTTTTTCATATGCAATGGCCCCTTTTTGTTTTGCCAATTGCTGAAATGATTTTTTCGACTTCACAATCCATACTTTCGTTCCAATTGGAATGCGATCAAATAAATACTCCACATCGTTTTTCTTCATTCTTATACATCCTTGTGAAATATACTTTCCAATTGAACTAGGTTGGTTTGTTCCATGTATTCCATATTTACTTCCATCAGTTCCTCTTGCATTAAATCCAATCCACCTTGACCCAAGTGGATTTTTCGGTGACCCACCTGGAATATCCTTCGCAATATAATACGGATCCTTCGCTTTCATTACAACATCAAAAGTTCCCTCTGGAGTTAATTCATTTGTTTTCCCTGTCGCTACTGGAAAAACCTTTTGGATCTTTCCATCGTCAATATAAGCTAGTTTATTCGTCGCTTTATTTACAATAATAAAAGGATCTCCGGCACGTGGATTATCACCAAGAGGCCAAATATGCGATAAAGAAAGACATAATATGAAAGAGAGAAGATACGGCATAATAATTCCTACCTTCTATATAAGTTCTTTTATATTATCCTTTCCCTTAAAACGGCTTTTAATGAGTAAATATTGTTCCATTTCATACACAAGTTGAACAAGCTTCGCACGTATCTCAAATTCTTCACGTGTAACGGGCAATGGCATGTCTCTAAATAATTCTCTCATTTCTTGAAGCTGTCTTAAGGAAATAACCCCAGTACTCTCAGGGCTAATAGCATTTCCAATGTTTTCAACCACATCCGCAATCATATCAGCTTGTTCATATGTCCATGATAAAGAAGCTGCTAATGGTATCATCCGTTCTAAAATTCCGAATTGTTGCATGCGCATATTAAAATAACGATAGTAATAGCCATCTTCTCGCATAAATGCATTCTCAAGTTTCTTAAACGATAAATCCCTTGCTTCATTTAGCATATTTTCAGTTTCAATAAGTTCTGCCCCGCTCCAGCTACTTTCTCTGTTTCGTAAATACACGACCATTTCAAACAAAATTGTTTTAAAGTTACTTTCTATTGTATCCTGATACTCTTTTAGCTTATTTTCACTACTTGGCATATACATATTCACTAATAAAGCCACGCTAATTCCTATCGTTAATATCGCAATTTCATTCCCAACAATAAGCCATGTAATTTGTTTCAATGAATATAGATGCATCACAATAACTGAACTCGTGACAATACCTTCTTGAATTTTGAGCATAACTGCAGTCGGAATAAATGTAAGTAATAATATACTAATTGCAAGTGGTGTATATCCAATTGTTTCAAAAATACAAAACGCGAATACCATTGATAATACACAAGCTAAAAAACGATGTAGCGATACTTGAAGTGATTTACGTTTCGTATTTTGTACACATAATATAACTAAAATGCCCGCTGAACTATAAAATTCTAATCCTAATAACTGCGCAATAAAAACGGCTGCGCCTGTCCCTATTGCTGTTTTTACTGTACGGTATCCAATTTTGAACATAGCACTGCTCCTATATGTATAAACGTATTTACAGTTAGTATAAAAAAAGGATGACACAATGTCATCCTTTTCTACTTATTATTCACGCAACCTTTACATATTACAATATTTTTTGTAAAAATTGTTGCGCACGTTCACTTTTCGGTGCTACAAAAAATTCTGTTGGCGCGCTATCTTCTACAAGCTTTCCACCATCTAAAAAGAGAACACGATCTGCTACTTCTTTTGCAAATCCCATTTCATGTGTAACAATCACCATTGTCATTCCTGTCGTAACTAATGATTTCATAACTTCTAACACTTCTTTTACCATCTCTGGATCTAGTGCTGATGTTGGTTCATCAAATAACATCACTTCTGGTTCCATCGCTAACGCTCTCGCAATTGCTACACGTTGCTTTTGTCCTCCCGAAAGACGATTCGGATACGTATCTTTTTTATCTAATAAACCGACCTTTTCTAAAAGTTTCTCGGCTTTCTTGTCAGCTTCTTGTTTCGTTACTCCTTTTACATTGATAGGAGCATACGTAATATTTTCTAATACCGTCATATGAGGAAATAGGTGAAAATGCTGAAATACCATTCCGACATTTTCACGAACGTGCATAATATTCGTTTTCGGATTCGTTACTTCTTCCGTTCCAATCCAAATGTGACCATTTGTCGGTGCTTCTAGCACATTCATACAACGTAAAAATGTTGATTTCCCTGATCCAGACGGTCCAATAATTGCTACTACTTCCCCTTTTTCAATCGTTGTTGTAATCCCTTTTAATACTTCGTTTTTTCCAAATGATTTATGAAGGTTTTCAATTTTAATCACTTTTCTTCATTCTCCCTTCAATTGCCTTCCCGACTAATGTAAGAATAATGACTAGCATATAATAAATGAGTCCAACAAAAAGTAATGGTTCAAGATATTTAAACGTTTCACCGCCTACAATGTAAGCACGGCGCATTAAATCGGTCGCTCCTATTACTGTTACTACAGCCGATTCTTTCGTAAGTGTCGCAAACTCGTTCACAAGCGCTGGTAATATATTTTTTAATGCTTGAGGGAAAATGATATTTCGCATCATTTTCCCGTAAGGAATTCCTAAAGCCATCGCTGCTTCTGTTTGTCCTTTATCAACCGCTTGAATGCCGGCACGAATTACCTCTGACATATATGCACCTGAATTTAAGCTAAATGCTAATACAGCTGCTACGAATGCTGGTATTTCATAACCAATTATTTGCGGGACACCGAAATAAATAATCATTAATTGCAATACAAGTGGTGTACCACGGAAAATTGATGTATAAAAATCTGCCGCTATATTTAATGCTCGTATTCTAGCAATTTTGCAAAGCGCTAATAACGTTCCTAAAATAAACCCAACTAACGCTGATACTGCTACAATTTTTAAAGTAACTTCTAGGCCTTTTAGTATATATGGTATCGAAGGCGTAATCGCCGAAAAATCTAAGTTCATTCTTTTCATTCCCCTCACAGAAAAGTGAAAGGCAGCTTATTTTTCGCTGCCAAACCATTTCTTCACTAATTTATCCATTTCTCCATTTTCTTGCATTTTTTTAATTACTTTATTAAATTCTGCTGTTTTATCACTGTTTTTCGGAAGGGCAATTGCTGCTCCTACTTCTTCTGGTGCTTCTTTAATTTCAATTCCTTGTAATTCTTTCATTTTTTCTAAATAATTTTTAGCAACTGTGTCTTCTATAATTGCAGCGTCAAAACGACCAGCTTTAATTTCTTGTACGATTTCTGGTATACGGTCACGTCCCTCAACTTTGAAATCTACTTGTTTTTTAAATTCTGCTGCTTTCTCTTCTTGGATAGATCCTGTTTGTACCCCTACTTTTTTCCCTTTTAAATCCTCTACAGATTGAATATTAGAATCCTTTTTAGAAACGACCATGTTTTTCGCAACAAAATATATATCTGTGAAGTCAACATTATTTTTACGCTCTGCCGTTGGCGTCATACCTGCCATGACAAAATCAACTTTTCCTGAGCTAAGGGATGCTAATAAACCACCAAAATCCATATCTTTCACTTTCACTTCATAACCAAGTTCTTTTCCGATATATTTAGCAACATCAACATCAAAGCCGATAATTTCATCACTTTTTGAAGCTTCTACGTATTCATATGGTTTATAATCTGCTGAAGTCCCCATAACCAGTACTTTCTTATTTTTTCCAGTAGCCTTTTCTTCCCCATTACTACAAGCACTGAACATACTTACAATTAAAATAAGTGCAAACGATATTGATAATAACTTCTTCATCTTTCTTCCCCCTAATAATGTATATTTAAAAGTTTAATAGAATATTTATTCGATGTTTGTATTGTATCAGCACTTTAATTTTTATGCAATATATAAAATAAAAATAAATAAAATATCAATACAAACAACGTTTGTTATGTATAAAATATTGCATAAAACAACATAACTATGCATATCCCATAAATTTTAATACTAAATAAAAAAAGGCGGTACATCCACTTCATTGTGGACATACCGCCTTTTCGCTTATATTTATAGTTCTTCACAATTCTCTTCGAAATAAGATTGTAGTTTTGCAATAACTTGCATTGGTTCATGACCTTCAATTTCATGACGTTCTACCATCGTTACAATTTTTCCATCTTTTAATAAAGCGAATGATGGAGAAGAAGGTGGATATCCTTCGAAATATTCACGAGCTTTTGCTGTCGCTTCTTTATCTTGACCTGCAAACACCGTTACAAGATGGTTAGGACGTTTATCATAATGTACGGAATGCGCAGCAGCAGGACGAGCAATACCACCTGCACAACCACATACAGAGTTTATCATTACAAGTGTTGTTCCATTTCTTTTAAACGCTTCTTCTACTGCTTCCGGCGTCGTCAATTCTGTATATCCAGCAGAGACAATCTCTTCACGCGCTTGGCGGACAACATCATTCATAAAAAAGTTAAAATTAATCAATCTTTTCCCTCCTCTAAAACTATCTATTTGTATCTTACCAGTTAATGTTTATGAAATACAAGTAAGTTTACTTGTATTTAGGCATAGAAAAGGTGTTAGAGCCCTTGCTCTAACACCTTTTTTTAATGGCCACGATGCTTTTGCTTTGCTTTTTGTACTTTAATTAAACGTCTTCTTTGTTTTTCAGCTTCTCGCTTCTCTTTAGACTGCACTTTCTTTTCTTGTTTATACAATTCATAAGATAAACTAATCGCTTCTTGTGCCTTAGTAAAACGCTTTACATTTACTTCTTTTGCCGCTTGTCGTATGATACGTTTTATATTTTTTGGACGCTGTTTTTCTTCCACTTCCACACCGCATTTTGCAACATGCTGGAAATATGCTAACATTGGACCATTCACAAATATAAGTACTTCTTCATCTGAAGGTTCCATTCCAAAAATATACCTTGCTCCATACAATTTTCCTTTTTCTTTATGCGTAATAATTCCTACGAAAAATTGACCATCGTGATATACTGTCAAATCCATTGACAGCCCCTCCTTTAAAAAAATTAGAAATACTGGACATCCCGGAGGGGAAGGTTACTGACATGAAATCATGTGTCTGGACTACCGACCAGAACTGTGTTTTTGTATCTCTTTCATTATATTATATCTTTTTTTCCATAATTTTCATATATTCAGTAATCATTTTTTTATGCGATCCTACAATATAGTCAGGTAGTTCTGTTAGTGGGAAGAATGTAAGCTGAACCGCTTCTTCTTTATTCATAACAAACTCCCCTTCATATTCATCCGTATAATAGGCTGTCGTTACGGATTGAAATTCATCACCATTTGCTAGTTTTGTAAAATAATTCGCTCCCGAAAATACATTAATTAATCGCAAGTTCTTCACTTCTATTCCTGTCTCTTCATATACTTCACGGCAAGCTGTTTCTTCTGGTGATTCGCCAAGCTCCATTAATCCGCCAGGCAATCCCCATTTTCCGTAAGGCTCTGTTCTTTGCTGTAATAAAACATCCCCATTTTCATTTATAACGAGTACAACAGCACCAACTAAAATTAAAGGGCGATGACCAACTATTTTTCGTAATTCTTCTACATATCCCATCGTATCGCCTCCTTTTTCGTTGTCCACACTATTGTATCATATGTATGAAACGACAAAATGCGTATATTTTTCATTTTTTTAACAAAATATTTATTTTATGTGCTTCATCTACTGTAGCTAACATAATGGATTCAACTTCTGCGTTTTTCTCTAGAAATTCTCTCGCCCATTCTTCTGTTTTCCCTAATAAAGCAAGAACATCTTTCTGAATGCTCCCATCCTTTACTAATACAAATGAAACTGGAGATTTTTTTCCCGCCACTTTCAGATCAAGCCGCGAAACTGCTTCATATTCTGGATACTGAAATATAGAAACGACACCGTTCGCTTCCCATAATGCTAATTTAATCTTTTGAATATCACTCACATTTCGCATACGAAGTTCCGAAAATAAATATTCCACCGTAATTCTCGCTTTTTTCAAATTGCTAAAATCAATGGAACCATTGTGTATAAGAATAATAGGTGCTGGCTCTAAAAAGCGTCTCCATCTATCCCATTTCAACATTAAGACTGAGCTTATAATGTGAAGTACAACGAGTATGAACGTTGTAATCATTGATCCGAGTAATCCTACTTTTTCATCAGATAATGCGTTAGAAATATTTCCACCAAGCAATAATACTAATACGACATCTAAAAAACGAAGTTGCGCGATGGATCTTTGCCCCATCGCTTTCGCAACTAATATTAAAAATATGTATGCTATAATAGCCCGAATAACCCATTCACTATTGGAAAGATGCCGTGCCCCTTCAAAAATATGCATATGCATCACTTTGCACTCCTTACCCGTCTCAAACTGCTACTTTGTTTTAGTTTGCAACGTTTAAGAGCATATATGTAAAAAAGCTGATTCGTTTTTAAACGAATCAGCTTTTCTTACTTGACGGAAAACATATACTTTTTATACGTTTTTCGTACGGATAATATGAGACCCATCATAATCATATTCGAGAACAAGGAACTTCCTCCATATGATAAGAACGGTAATGCAATCCCTTTTACAGGCATTAATCCAACGATCATACCGATGTTTTGGAATATTTGAACCGTTAATATTCCGATTGATCCAGCACATAATAATGTACCGAATAAATTATCAGCAGAATAACCGATAATAATTGTTCGATATAGTAGTAATAGGAACAAGAATACAACTAACGCTGCTACGATAAATCCACCTTCTTCGGCAATTGTAGCAAAAATAAAGTCAGTATGCTTCTCAGGGATATAGACGTTCCCTTCGCCAAATCCTTTCCCTTCCATACCGCCACTACCTACAGCTAAGATCGATTGCTGTGTTTGATAACCTTGATCTGTATGTTCAAATGGATCTAACCAACCTAAAATACGTGATTGTTGGTGAGGTTTTAGTAAAGTAACTAAATTATTAAAGAAGAAATCCTCATACCTTACGTAAATAAATATTAACGCCGATACTATGGTCACCGGAATAATTGTACATAACGCTATCAATTTCTTCTGAATACCTGACATAAATAAAATACATGCAATTGCAGCAGCATATAAGAACACCATACCTGTATCCGGTTGGCTATATACAACAGCCGTAGGAGGAATAGCTACTAACATTACCTTTCCTATTAATATTAGGTCTGTTTTAAATGTTCGAACCATATACTGTGCATTATGTTTTACTGCTAAATTTGCTACTAACATAACCAGTGCAATTTTGAAAAACTCCGACGGTTGAATAGATCCAATTACCGGAAACCTAAACCATCTTTTCGCCCCAAGTATTTCAGGTGTAAAGTTTGAAACTGGTAATATCTTCAACAAAATAATCGAAGCAAATGTAGCAATATACAATGGCCAAGATAGTTTTTGTAGCTGATCTGAATCAACACTTGCAACAAGAAGTAACATTACAATCCCAATTATGTAGTTAACACCTTGTTTCAGAGCAAAATTCTCAGCCCCATATTGTCCAGTTTGCTGACTGCTATATATAGCAGCTATACTCGTAACACATAATGCTAACAAAATTAATATTAATTTTACATCTAAACTTTTTAGAAACTCGGTACTTCTTTTCATGACATCCTCCTGAAACATTGTTACAGCAAAATAAAAAACCAGGAGTCAACATTCTTCATGTTTTGACGACTGATTACACATTATCTATAAAACACTTATATAGAATAACTCTCTTTTTCATACAATACAATATATTATACTACAGTTTCGTCAGTAAGATTTGCCAAAAAAATTATTCTTTT
The DNA here is from genome assembly GCF_008042305.1 of Bacillus sp. AY18-3. Lineage (NCBI taxonomy): Bacteria > Bacillati > Bacillota > Bacilli > Caryophanales > Bacillaceae > Bacillus > Bacillus sp. AY18-3. The sequence goes on from NZ_QKQR01000008.1 coordinate 148,493, forward strand.
CTTATTTTATATCCATATACCATATATCAGCAATGTATTTTCATAAATTCCTAATACATAATCGTTCATTGTAAGATTACTGGGGAAGATATTATACATATAGTAGGATGTAGATGAAGAAATAAGATGATAAAAAGCTCGCATAAGCGAGCTTTTTATTAATATACAGATGTATTATTTTCTGACGTATTTTCTAAAATTTCTTTTACACGTCCTAAGAACTTACCACAAATTAAGCCATCTAGTACACGGTGATCAAGTGATAAACATAAGTTAACCATGTCGCGAGCACCGAACATACCATTATCCATAATTACTGGGCGTTTTACAATTGATTCAACTTGTAAAATAGCCGCTTGTGGATAATTAATAATACCCATAGATTGAACAGAACTAAATGATCCTGTGTTATTAATTGTAAATGTTCCACCTTGCATTTCGTCCGCTTTTAACGATTTCGTACGTACTTTTCCTGCAAGCTCTGTAATTTCACGAGCAATACCTTTAATCGTCTTCTCATCCGCGTGTTTAATTACTGGTACAAATAGTTCGTCCTCTGTTGCAACAGCGATAGAAAGGTTAATATCTTTCTTCTGAACGATCTTATCGCCAGCCCACATTGAATTGATTTGAGGATACTCTTTTAACGCTTGCGCTACTGCTTTTACGAAGAAAGCAAAGAACGTTAAATTAAAGCCTTCGCGCTTTTTGAAATCACCTTTAATTGAATTACGGTATGACACAAGGTTTGTCACATCTACTTCAATCATCATCCAAGCATGTGGCGCTTCGTGTTTACTACGTAACATGTTCGCTGCAATTGCTTTACGCACACCTGTTACTGGAATTTCGATATCGCCAGGCATTGTTGGTACAGAAACTGGTTTTGCAGCTTCTACTTTTTGTGCTACTGGCGCTGCTTTTGGTGCTTCTGGACGCGCTACTACTACTGCTGCTACCGCTTCCTCTTTCTTCGCACCTGCTTGCGGAATATTTCCAGATTCCACTAGCTTTAAAATATCTTTACGAGTGATACGGCCATTTGCTCCCGTACCTTCTACTAAATCTAAATCAACATTATGCTCACCTGCAAGTTTTAAAACAGCTGGTGAAAAACGTGGTTTTCCATCAGTTGGTTGTTTTGCCTTCGGTGCTTTTTCAGACGTAGCTACTTCTGACTTTGGTTCTTCTTTTGTTTTTTCCTCAACAGCTGTCGCTGCTACTTCATCTGCGCCTTCTACTTGAATAACACAAACTACTTCACCTACAGCTAACGTCTCACCTTCACCAGCAATTAATTCTTTCACAATACCAGTGAAAGAAGATGGTACTTCAGCATTTACTTTATCAGTCATTACTTCTGCAAGTGGATCATACTTGTTTACATGATCGCCAACATTAACGAGCCATTTACTAATTGTACCCTCTGTAACGCTCTCCCCGAGCTGAGGCATTGTGATATTTTCTACAGCCATGTATAGTCCCCCCGATTAAAATTCCGCAAGTTCACGCATTGCTTTTTCAACTTTATCTGGATTTACCATAAAGAATTTTTCCATTGTTGGTGCATATGGCATTGCTGGAACGTCTGGACCTGCAAGACGTGCGATTGGCGCATCTAAATCAAACAGACAGTTTTCAGCAATAATTGCTGCCACTTCACTTATAATACTTCCTTCTTTATTGTCCTCTGTTACAAGAAGAACTTTACCTGTTTTAGAAGCTGCTTCAATGATTGCTTCTTTATCTAATGGATATACAGTACGTAAATCAAGAACATGTGCAGAGATGCCATCTTGCGCTAACTTTTCAGCTGCTTGAAGAGCAAAGTGAACACATAATCCGTACGTGATAACAGTAATATCATCACCTTCGCGTTTTACATCTGCTTTTCCGATTGGTAATACGTAATCATCCTCTGGCACTTCACCTTTAATTAAGCGATATGCACGCTTATGCTCAAAGAATAATACTGGATCTTCATCACGAATTGCTGCTTTTAATAAACCTTTTGCATCATACGGTGTAGAAGGAATGACAATTTTTAAACCTGGTTGGTTCGCAAACATCGCTTCCACAGATTGTGAATGATACAATGCACCGTGAACACCGCCGCCAAATGGCGCACGAATTGTAACTGGACAAGTCCAATCGTTATTAGAACGATAACGAATTTTTGCTGCCTCAGAAACAATTTGGTTTACTGCTGGCATGATGAAATCAGCAAACTGCATTTCAGCGATTGGACGCATACCATACATTGCCGCACCAATTGCTACCCCAGCAATTGCAGATTCTGCAAGCGGTGCATCAAGCGCACGATCTTCACCAAATTGATCATATAATCCGTGTGTCGCTTTAAATACGCCACCTTTTTTACCAACATCTTCACCTAAAACAAATACTTTCTCATCGCGTTCCATTTCTTCGCGCATTGCTAATGTAATAGCATCAATATAAGACATTACAGCCATGAAACGTTCCCCCCTATTCTGCGTATACGTGCTTCAATGCATCTTCAGGTGCTGCATACGGAGCATTTTCTGCATATTCTGTTGCTTCATTTACGATATGCATAATTTCGTCTAACATTTGTTTTTCAAATTCCTCAGTTAACACGCCAGCTTCTTTTAAATAAGCTGCAAATGTTATGATTGAATCTTTTTTCTTTGCTTCTTCTACTTCTTCTTTATCACGATAAACACGATCATCGTCGTCACTAGAATGTGCTGTTAAACGATATGATACTGTTTCAATTAAAGTTGGGCCTTCACCACGACGGCCGCGGTCTGCTGCCTCTTTTACAGCTTTATATACTGCAAGTGGATCGTTTCCGTCTATTGTATATCCAGGCATACCGTAACCAATTGCACGGTCTGATACGTTTTTACATGCTAATTGTTTTTCAACTGGAATAGAGATTGCGTATTTATTATTTTCACACATGAAAATAACAGGTAGTTTGTGTACACCAGCAAAGTTTGCCCCTTCATGGAAGTCACCTTGGTTTGAAGAACCTTCTCCAAATGTAACAAACGTTACTAAATCTTTCTTTTCCATTTTTCCAGCTAATGCAATACCAACTGCATGTGGTACTTGCGTTGTTACTGGAGATGATCCTGTCACAATACGATTTTTCTTTTGACCGAAGTGACCAGGCATTTGACGACCACCAGAGTTTGGATCTCCAGCTTTTGCGAAAGCAGACAACATAAGCTCTTTAGCTGTCATACCGAACGCTAGTACAACACCCATATCACGGTAGTATGGTAATGCATAATCTTTCTCTCTATCAAGAGCGAATGCTGCTCCAACTTGTGCAGCCTCTTGTCCTTGACAAGAAATTACGAATGGAATTTTACCCGCACGGTTTAATAACCACATACGTTCGTCGATTTTACGTGCAAGTAACATCGTACGGAACATTTCTAATACTTGCTCATCACTTAAGCCAAGCTCTTCATGGCGCTTTTCTTTTACTTCTGCCATTTTTCATAACCTCCTAAATCCACATTTTTATGCGTGTAACGCTTTTCCATCTACAGCTAATGCTGCTTCACCAATCGCCTCAGATAATGATGGATGCGGATGAATTGTATGTGCTACTTCCCACGGTGTTGCATCAAGTACTCTTGCAAGACCAGCTTCAGAAATCATATCTGTTACATGTGGTCCAATCATATGAACACCAAGAATGTCATTTGTTTCTTCATCAACTACAAGTTTTACGAAACCATCTGATTCGCCGTATACAAGTGCTTTTCCGATTGCACGGAATGAGAACTTACCTACTTTTAACTTATAGCCTTTTTCTTTCGCTTCTTGTTCTGTTAAACCGACAGAAGCAACTTCTGGACTGCTATATACGCATTTTGATACCATAGAGTAATCAATTGGTGTAACTTCTTTACCAGCAATATGTTCTACTGCAACAATTCCTTCATGAGAAGCAACGTGAGCAAGTTGTAAGCCGCCGATTACATCTCCGATTGCGTAAATATGAGATTCTTTCGTTTGATAAAACTCATTTGTTTGAATGTATCCTTTTTCCACAACGATATCCGTATTCTCTAAACCAATATTTTGCGTATTGGCTTGTCTTCCTACAGATACAAGCATTTTTTCTGCTTTAAATTCTTTATTCTCACCGTTATGTTCAGCTTGAATTGTCACTCCGTTATCTTTTACCAATGTTTCTGGTAATACTTTTGCACCAGTTACCACTTTAATACCTTTTTTCTTGAATAGACGTTGCATTTCTTTTGAAACGTCCTGATCTTCTAGTGGTAATATCGTTTTCGCATACTCTAATACTGTAACTTCTACACCGAAGTCAGCAAGCATAGATGCCCACTCAATACCGATTACACCGCCACCAACGATAATAATTGAGCTAGGAAGCGTTTCCATTTTTAGGGCATGATCGGAAGACATTACATACTCTCCGTCTAATTCTAAACCTGGTAATGAATTCGGACGAGAACCTGTTGCAACAAGTACATTTTTTGGAATTAACATTTCATTCTCTTCTCCACTTGCAAGTTCAACTGAAATTGTCCCTGGCATTGGAGAGAAAATAGATGGGCCAAGAATACGGCCGATACCTTCAAACACATCAATTTTACCTTGTTTCATTAAGTGTTGAACACCTTTATGAAGTTGCGTTACAATCTTCTCTTTACGCTCTTGCACTTTCGCAAAGTTTAGTTCTACATTACTTGCAATAACTCCGAACTCTTCGCTTTTTTTAGCAGTTGCGTATACTTCCGCACTACGTAAAAGAGCTTTACTAGGAATACATCCTTTGTGCAAACAAGTACCACCAAGATTTTCTTTTTCAACAAGTGCAGTTTTTAAACCTAGTTGTGATGCTCGAATAGCAGCAACATATCCACCAGTACCGCCGCCAACGATGACTAAATCATATTCTCTTGCCATTATCTCAACCCCTAGCTACTGTTTGTTTTTCTCGTACAACATACTCTTTCGGCGCTTCTTCTTCACGTAATACACGAAGTGCTCCTTCTGCTAATGCTTGTAATTCATCTTCCCCTGGATGTACGATAACATCTGCAATCCAGTCAACACGTTCTTTTATTTCATCAACAAGAATTTTACTGTACGCAAGTCCACCAGTTAAAACGATTGCATCAATTTTCCCGTGAAGTACAGCGCTAGCTCCGCCAATCTCTTTTGCAACTTGATATGCCATTGCTTTATAAATAAGAGTTGCTTCCGGATCACCTTTTTCAACCATTTGTTCTACTTTGATCGCATCATTTGTACCGATTAGGCTTACAAGTCCACCTTGTCCAACAAGTTTTTTAACCATTTCGTCACGGTAATACTCACCAGAGAAACACATCTCCACTAATTGCCCTACCGGTACTGTACCCGCACGCTCTGGACTAAATGGGCCTTCTCCGTTTAAGCCGTTATTCACATCAATAACTTTTCCTTTTTTATGAGCACCAACTGTAATACCGCCACCCATATGTGTAACTAATAAATTTAAATCCTCGTATTTGTGATTTAATTCTTCAGCCACTTTACGAGCAACTGCTTTTTGGTTTAATGCATGGAAAATACTTTTACGTTCCATACCAGCAATACCGCTTATACGAGCAACCGGCTCCATTTCATCTACAACGACAGGATCTACTATGAATGCCGGAATATTTAATCCAGAAGCGATTTCATATGCTAAAATGCCTCCAAGGTTTGAAGCATGATGACCGCTAAACCCATTTTTCAAATCTTCTAACATCGAATCGTTTACTGTGTATGTTCCGCCTTCGATTGGACGAAGTAATCCCCCACGCCCACAAACTGCGTTTAACTTTGAAATGTTAATACCGTGAGAATGTAGAACTTCTAAAATCGTTTCTTTGCGAAACTCATATTGATCGATAATTCTCTTATATTTTCCAATTTGTTCTTCGTCATGACGAATAGTTTCTTCTAAAACGGGCCTTTCATTATCAAAAACACCAATTTTTGTGGATGTACTACCCGGATTAATAACAAGAATTCGATTTAAAGACACTGTTGCTACCTCCACTAATAAATTCAAAAGGAGGTGGAAACCTCATAAGAGGTAACCACACCTTTTGTAAAAGTAATATATGAATGATTAGCGACGGCTAATAATGTCGTGACCGTTGCGTAAGTATGTGCTACGAGAGTTTTTCAAGCTTGCAATGCGCTCTTCAGCTAAACGATCTGCTGCTACATAAGTTGCAATGCCATCGCGTTTTGAAATTTCGATTACTTTTGCAATTGTGTCATAAATAGACTCAACACGTTTTAGTGCACGTTCTCTATTGTATCCATATAATTCGTCTGCTACGTTAATTACACCACCAGCATTAATAACATAGTCTGGTGCGTATACAATACCCATTTCATGAATCATGTCGCCGTGACGATTTTCTTTTAATTGGTTATTTGCAGAACCTGCGATTACTTTTGCTTTAAGTTGTGGAATAGTTTCGTCATTAACTGTTGCGCCTAATGCACATGGTGCGTAAATATCACATTCAATACCGTAAATTTCATTTGGCTCAACTGCTGATGCACCGAATTCTTCTACCGCGCGTTGTACAGCTTCTTTATTAATATCTGTAACGATTAATTTTGCTCCTTCAGCATGTAAATGTTTGCATAGGTGATACGCTACGTTACCAACACCTTGAACAGCAATTACTTTTCCTTCTAAATTATCAGTACCGAAAGCCTCTTTCGCAGCTGCTTTCATACCACGATAAACACCGTATGCAGTTACTGGAGATGGGTTACCAGAAGAACCGAATGATGGTGAAATACCTGTTACAAAATCAGTTTCTTCGTGAATAATATCCATATCATCTACTGTTGTACCAACATCTTCAGCTGTAATGTAACGTCCGTTTAGTCCTTGAATGTATCGTCCTAATGCACGGAACATCGCTTCGCTCTTATCTTTACGTGGATCACCGATAATTACTGTTTTCGCACCACCTAAGTTTAAGCCAGCTGCTGCGTTTTTGTATGTCATCCCTTTTGCAAGACGCAATGCATCTTCAATCGCCGCTTCTTCAGAATCATATGTCCACATTCTTGTTCCACCAAGAGCTGGTCCAAGTGTTGTATCATGAATTGCGATGATTGCTTTTAAACCAGATTCTTTATCTTGACAAAATACTACTTGCTCATAATCATATTTTTCTAAGTATTCGAAGATTTCTAATGTCATTGTCGTTTCCCCCTAGTGTTTTACCCTGTTTGGTTTATTTTGAAGCAGTCGTAACTGCCAATGCTAATGAATATACTTTTGTTTCTGCTGAATCAGCACGAGATGTTAAAACAATCGGTGCTTTTGCGCCAGCAATCATAGCTCCTACTTTTGCATCCGCAAAGTATACGAGTGATTTGTATAGCACATTTCCAGCTTCAATCGTTGGGACGAGTAAAATGTCTGCTTTACCTGCTACATCACTTACTATGCCTTTATGTTCTGCTGCAATTTGTGATACTGCATTATCTAAAGCAAGTGGTCCATCAACGACACAATTTTTAATTTGTCCGCGGCGATTCATTTGAGTTAACATCGCGGCATCAATTGTCGCTTGCATCGCAGGATTCACAACCTCTACTGCTGCAATTGGTGCTACCTTTGGCAAATCTATTCCTATTGCCTGGGCAACTTCTACAGTATTCTGTATAATAGCAGCTTTTTGTGTTACATCAGGTGCAATGTTCATCGCTGCATCTGTAACAAAGATAAGACGATCGTAATTTGGAACTTCAAATGCTGCAACGTGTGAAAGTACGCTACCTTTACGAAGTCCCCACTCTTTATTTAATACAGCTTTCAAAATATTTGCTGTTGGGATGTTTCCCTTCATAAGCACATCTGCTTCGCCATTTCTTACAGCTTTAACAGAAAGTTCTGCAGCCTCAGCACTTGACGCTGCTGCAATCACTTCAATGTGTTCTGAAGTTTGTAAACCATGTTCTTGTAGCATCCCCATTATTTTTTCTTGATTTCCATATAGACGAAATTGAGCTAGCTGTAATTTAATTGCTTTCGCTACAGCTTCAATTACTTCATGATCTTCAGCTACTGCTACAGCCACAGTTTTTTTAGGCTGTCCTGCTGCTTGATCAATTAAGTGTTCTAACTTCATATTTTGTAATCAACCCTTTCCGTCGTCCCTCGTCTATTTATAAAGCAAATACCGTGCCAACTTTCAAAAGTGGTCTTACCAATAATGAAAACGCATTCAAAATGCAGTAAAATCAATACTTTGGAAAATAACAAAACATTCTGTCTTATTTTGTCGCTTTTTGTATACCATGCAATAAATTGCACGGTACGCAATTTATTGCATGCTATTTTTTGCACACTCATACTTTTCTAGTTTGTAATATAAATTTCGAACCGAAATTCCTAATGCTCTTGCAGTTTTTGTTTTATTTCCATCAAACCTCTCTAAACATTCATGAATGATATGCCCTTCAAACTCTGTCACTAATTGTTCAAGTGGCTTTTCTTCTAATTCAGGTAATAAGTTATTTTGTTTTACCTCAGTCTGCTCCTCTGTATGTAAAGGTGGTAAATGATGGACATCAATATATATTTCGTTATAATTCATAAAGATAATAGCTCGTCCTAAAATGTTTTCAAGCTCCCTCACATTTCCTGGCCATTCATATGATTGTAAATATGAAATAGCCGAATCAGTGAGCCCCTCTACATTCCGACCATAATCTTGGTTAATTTTTTGAATCAATCTGTCTGCAATTGCCGGTATATCTCCTTTTCGTTGACGAAGAGACGGAATTTGAATTGGAATTTTATTTAATCGATAATATAAATCCTCTCTAAACTCTCCTTCTAGAATGCCCTTTTCTAAATTCACATGTGTCGCTGCAATTACCCGGACATTTATAGGTATCGCTTTCGTTCCACCAACTTTTACAATTTCTTTTTCTTGCAACACGCGAAGGAGTTTCGCTTGCGTATTTGCAGACAATTCTCCTATTTCATCTAAAAAGATACTACCGTTATTCGCTTCCTCAAAAAAACCTCGTTTTCCGCCTCTTTTTGCTCCTGAAAATGCACCTTCCTCATAACCGAATAATTCACTTTCTAATAAAGTTTCGGAAATAGCAGCACAGTTTACCCGGACGAATTTATTATATTTTCGATTACTTCCATTATGAATTGCATGTGCAAACAATTCTTTACCCGTTCCAGATTCTCCGCGTAGTAATACTGTTGCCGGTGTATTCGCTCCAAGTTTCGCCTGTTCAATAGCGGCCGTTGTTTCATCTGAATTTCCGACAATGTCATCAAATGAATATTTCGCTTCTAACGTTCGAATAATTTGCCTTGCTCTATTCAATTCATTTGTTAACTTTTGAATTTCTGATACGTCACGAATTACACCAACGCTTCCTTTCAATATCCCATCCACTATAACTGGCGCTACGTTTACAATTACATCACGCTTCTTTTGTCCAATCTTCATATGTATTCCGCGTACCGCCCTACGCGTTCGAAGTACTTTCATATGCATACTTTCACCTTCTACAATATCAGTTGTAGCCGGTTTCCCAATAATGTCCTCTTCTGTTAAACCTGTTAATTTCGTATACGCAGGGTTAATTACTAATCCTCTTCCCTTTTCATCCACGACCGAAATTGCTTCCTCAGACGAGTTGATAATCGCCTCAAGTAACGTTTGAATCTCCTTTAAATCTGTAACTTCTTCCGCAAGATCTACAACCTCTGTTATATCTTTAAAAATCGCAAATGCCCCTTGTACCTCTCCTCCCTCTTTTAATATTGGAATACGGGTTGTAATAATTTTCTTTTCATTCTCTAATGTCAGTTCATAATTTACTTCTATTTGTTTCGTACGTATAATACGAAGCAACTTACTAGTCGGAATAACTTCTAAAATATATTTCCCTACCGCATCTTCTTTTTTATATCCGATAATACGCTCTGCACTTTTATTAAATAGGCGTACTTGTCCCTCTCGATCAATCACAATCATACCGTCATGCGTAGAATTTAAAATTAAATCCCCTTGCTGCGTCTGTTCTTCTAATTTTCCAATTAAACTTTCCTTCTCATGTGCTAATCTCGTAACAATTTTCGCAATATCACCTGGTATAAGAAGAGTATCTTTATGCTTTTTCTTTATTAAATCTTTATGTAAATCATCGTCACCCGTCATATCAAACATTACATCAATATGCATAGAAAGAAACGGCGTTACACTCTCTCCAATTGTAACCCCATATTCCTTAGCCATTTGTAATCCCTTTGCTATCGGATTTATATCAATAATCCCTATAATTTGAAATATATTTGAACTTTGTAACAGATTCAGCAGTGTACTACCACCTTCACCTGCACCAACAATTAAAACTTTTTGTTTCATATATTACACTTCCTCTCGAAGTATCTCTGCAAAATTTTTCACACCCTTATCTTACTCGTTCAGCCCCCTCTTGACAAACCCCCTTTTCATATAACATCATTGAAATAAACAAAATAATCTGAAAAGGAGCGTTTATATGCAGCGTTACCTTGCTCTATCATTAGCACTCATCCCTATTTCATTAGCTGTGTTTGGCATTAAGTTAATGAGAGATACTGTATTCGGGATTCTATTTCCTCCACTCTCTATACTATGGTTACAATTTTTAATCGGCGCTCTCTGCTTCGGGCTCGGGTTTTATATCTTCGGAGGCTTCGTCTTACACCGAGACCGTAAACGAAATAAAGTACAAGCTCGCTTTAGAAGGTAGGAAGGCCCCACTATTTATAAATAAAAAATGAGACCGTTACACGCGGTCTCATTTTTTTATTGGCAATAACATTCTTGCTGTTTCGGGGTAATCAGTAATAATCGCCGAAATATTCATATCAAAATATTTACGCATAAGCGTTTCTTCATTTATTGTATAGGGCCGAACCTCTACACCACTTTCCATCGTTAATTCAGCAACAGCATCTTGAAGATAACGATAATTAGGGTGCACTGCTGTAGCGCCCATTTTTTTCGCATACGCCCACGGACTATGCAAACCTTCACGATATAAAATCGCTGTTTGAATATCAGGAGCCATCATATGACACCTTTTCATACTGTAGTGATTAAATGAAGAAAATATAACACGATCTTCTAGATTACATTTCCGTACAAGCGTTATAACTTCTTCCTCTAAACCTCTGTATGGAATTTTATTATTTTTCAGTTCAATATTAAGTAGCAACTCTGTTTTATCAATCCATTCTAACACCTCTTCTAAAAGAGGTATTTTACAAAAGCCTACTTTATCACCGAATTTATAGCTCGCATCTAATTTACATAAATCCTCATATAAATAATTACGAACCGCACCTTTTCCATTTGTTGTCCGGTCCACTGTTTCATCATGAATGACGACAACTTTTCCATCTTTCGTTAATTGAACATCAAGCTCAATTCCATCTGCTCTAAAAGATTCAGCTGCTTCAAATGAAATCATTGTATTTTCTGGGTACGTTCCCGCTGCACCACGATGTGCAAATATAAGAGTCATCCTCACTCCCCCAATCTTATGCTATACTATACGAAAAAGGAGGTACTTCTATGAGACCATTACAAATTTCTCCAGACACTGCAGTCCGCCTATCAAAAGCATTAGGTGTTCCACTTGAACAACTTATGCATATGCCGCAGCACATTCTAATTCAAAAGTTAGTTGAATTAGAAAAACAAAATAAAGACGAGGAATAATACAGTCCTGTTTTGCAGGGCTTTTTATTATTTTCTATTATATCACGGATGACTTCCCTACTAAAATCCTTTAACAGATATACTATGATTCCATTTAATCTTTTTTTCAAACATTTATAATCAATAAATTAAAACCCCTCTTTTAATAAAAGAGGGGTTTCTTACTACTCATTTCAGTTACTCAAATTATGCATGTTTCTTTTCTTTATTAAAAATCATAAACAATTTATACAACCCTAAAGAAGCTGGAATATTCATAAATGCAAATGCTTCATAAGTATAATGAGGAGCTGTTTCCCATAGTAATAAGAAAGTAAACACCCCTAACGTACTAATCATCGCAATTCGTATAACTTCCGATTCATTTTCATCTTTCTTTTTATAAAGTATAACAGCCGCCAGAACAGCTACATAAACAAATAATTTGATAACATACGAATATACAGTAACGATTTTATACTTCGTTGTACTATAGTTCGATACGTAATTAGTTATCGTGTCGTTCTTCTGCTCAAACCATTGTCCAATACGGTACATGGAGAACTGACTTGATACCCATTCTCTAGTTATTTTTTCATTTAAATGGTGTACATAACCCGTTACACCAAATTCACTGAAACGCTGCACTATAACTTCTTTATTGTGTTCATTTAAATCCTTCGTATTCTTTATGTTTTCATCATCAATATAATCTGCATCTGCCTGATTCCACACACCGTACGTATCTTTGTTCAACCCCATTTTCACCCAATGAGTGAATGGAATTTTTTCAATTTCATTATCGGTACTGAGATTTAGCTTTGTCGTTATACTTTTAAAACTTACAATAAGGATTAAACAAAATAAAACACTACTTAACACCTTTACAGAATACTTCTTACGAAATTTAAAAATATTCTCAATTAAAATCGCTAACGCTAACGCCAATGCTGTCGGTCTTATAATATAAGTACAAGCCGCAAAAACTCCTAATAAAATCCATAAAATAATCTTCAACCTTTTTGTTTCCGCTGTTTTCAAACATAAATATGTATACATCGTTGCTGAAATAAAAAATATTACTAATGTATGCGTATAGAAAACTGGCGCCTGCCAATATATAAAAACGTTTAGCACAGATAACACGATCGATATGTGAGCAACTTTAAAGTTTGTAATTTTCCTTACAATCAATACATTTAAAATAATACTACCTGTTATACATACTATTGGTAATATTTTTATCGCCACATCTACGCTTCCTACCAATTTAGCAAAATATCCTCCTAATAATACAATATGTGTATTATATGGATAAAATAGAAGCTGTCCCATTTCTAAAAATTGATTATCTCCATTAAACACAGAGACAATTCCTTGTTTAAGGATGGCATAATCTCCTACAACAGGATTAAATGCGATAGAAGTAATCATTATTTCCGTCGTCAAAATGATTACGATACCTAAAGCAATCATAATATTTGTGTACGTTCTTTTCATTTTATTAATAACCCATTTATAATACATAAAGAAGAGCGCAAATAAAAGCAACGTCGCCGCTAGAACAGCACCGACTTTTTGGGGAGTGTACTCCTCAGTCGGATAAGGAAATTCACCACTCATCAAAATTGTTTTGGGGATAAAAAATTTACTTACTATCATTGAAAATATAGATAAAAACACCGTCATAACAATGATTGGGTAAGCTCGATTCACTATTTTTTTTAAAGTCATTCATCCATTCTCCTATATCTCTAACTTTCCAAATGTAACTGCAACAGCAAGAACTCCCATAGCTGCTACTATTCCTAGCCAAGTTAATATTTTATTTTTCATTCCCCTTCTCCCTATCTATACCTATTTAATTATCTTATAAAAAAACTCACTTATATGTAATATTACTAAAAACAGGATTTATCTTCCATGATATCAAATGATCTCTTGTTCTCAATAAAATAAAAAGACCAACGAATTCTAAAATTCATTGGTCATTAAATAAAAAGTTCATTGGTTTTACATTTAATATCGAGTATAAATTTAAAGAATGATTAAGCTTTACTAAAACTTAAATCCCTTACTATCTTTACTCTCAGCTAGCCTTATGTTCAAGTCTCAGCTTATCCGCAACCATTGCGATGAACTCGGAATTCGTAGGTTTTGCTTTTGACATGGATACTGTATAACCGAATAAGGACGAAATAGAATCAATATTCCCACGACTCCATGCTACTTCAATTGCGTGACGGATTGCACGCTCGACGCGGCTTGCTGTTGTATTATATTTCTTCGCGATATCTGGATACAATACTTTCGTAATAGATCCAAGTAATTCGATATCATTGTACACCATAGAGATTGCTTCCCTTAAGTACATATACCCTTTAATATGAGCAGGCACACCGATTTCATGAATGATACTCGTAATGCTCGCGTCTAAGTTTTTCGGTTTTCCATCTATTGTAGTTGCTGAACGGAAAGATGGAAGTGGACGTTTAATGGTAGCGTTCGCCTTACCGCTCACTTGACGAATATGACTCGTTAAATTCTCCATATCAAATGGTTTTAATATGAAATATGAAGCACCTAAGTCAACAGCTTTTGTCGTCACATCTTCTTGTCCAAATGCTGTCAACATAATTACGCTAGGCTGTCTTAGCCTTTCAATATTTCGCATTTTCTCTAGTACAGCTAAACCATCTAAATGTGGCATAATAATGTCTAAAACAAGTACATCCGGCTGCTTATCATTTAATAAATTTAAACACTCTTGACCATTATAAGCAGTACCGATTACTTCCATATCATCTTGAGCAGCTACGTAACTCTCTAGCATTGATACTAATTCTTTATTATCATCTACAAGACAGACTTTAATTTTCTCCACAGCTTTTCCTCCCTTACCGAATCGATTCTCCGACATGTGTATCCTTCTAGGCTACATGAATTGTTCGACAATTGTGTGAAAATTCCCTTTTAAAGTTTGTTACTTTCCGATAAAATCACAAAAAAATATGTTTATCGTTCATTTATTCCCTTTCGCAACACATTCCATCATAGAAATACAACGAAACGTTCAACCCTTTTCTTTTATTTTACAACAAAAAACACCTCTTGCGGAGCTTTTACAAAATTTCAACGAATTTTTCAAAAGAAAAGCGAGCTAATTAATAATTAGCTCGCTTTTCTTTCTTGTTCATAAATGTTAATTCCAGCCTCATGTAACATCCATTCAATATGAACACCATATCCTGACGTTGGATCATTTACAAATACATGTGTAACAGCACCAATTACTTTCCCGTTTTGTACAATTGGACTTCCGCTCATGCCTTGTACGATACCACCCGTTTTCGCTAATAAACGTTTGTCTGTTACTTTTATTACCATGCCTTTTGTAGCTGGAAACTTTTGCGGTACTGTACTTACAACTTCAATATCAAACGCTTCCACTTTATCTTTATCAATAACTGTTAATATTTTTGCCGGTCCCTCTTTTACTTGATGAGATAGTGCAATAGGCATCGCTTTATCCATTACGCCATTTGGTATATTTGTATTCAATTTCCCGAATATACCAAATGGACTATTTATTGTAATATTACCAATCACTTCACGATCTGGTGAGAACCTCGCTAATTTCTCTCCTGGATTCCCATGACTACCTCTTTCAATTGATGTAACTGTCGAACGCATAATTTGTCCATCTTCGACTTGAATCGGCTTTTTCGTATCGTTATCAGAAATGACATGACCAAGTGCCCCATATTTCATAGAATCAGGATGAACAAATGTCATTGTTCCGATTCCAGCTGCCGAATCACGAATATATAAACCAATACGATAAGACGATTCTCCACTGTCTTTTTGTGGTGTTAACTTAGTGCGGATATGTTTTCCATCTCTTAACAAAACAAGATTAAGCGGTTCACCTGTCTCACCACTATTATGAATAAATGGTGCTACATCACTCATTCTTTCAATTGTTTTACCATTAATTTCAGTAATCATATCTCCAATTTGCACACCAGCTGTTTCACCAGGAGATACTTTCCCTTTTTCAGTTTGAATTAAATGATGGCCTACAACAAGTACCCCTTTTGTATTTAACTTCACACCAATTGATTGTCCACCTGGAATAACTTTAAAATCTTTCAATACTTTCACATTTACTTTTTTCACTGGAAAACCAGCAAGCTGAAACACCATATCTGCTTCACCATTTTGATGAGGATTTACCATAAGTCCTTGTTTTTGTTCATTGGAACTTACTGTAAACACATGACGATCTGTAGATGAAGCGTGAAAAACTGGTAATGAAGCTATTTCTGATTGTTGCCCTTCAAAAACAACAAGTTGCTTCGGGGATGAAATAAACGTCCGAAGCGGTTTAAAACACCCAATAAAAACTAAAGAAACAAGGAGACAAAGACCTATTATTTTGCGAAATCTTTCTAATCTCAATTTGTTCACTCTCCTCGCTCCTACCCCACATTCAGCCTCTTGGCTTCACTTTTTAATCTCTCCTTGCAGTGCTTTATTTATAACCGGAAGAATTAAGAAATCATTATTTGAGAAAAAAAGCTATCCATTACTGGATAGCCTCTGCTGTCTGTTTAAAATGATGCGCTTGCGTAAGTAATTCTTTCGCATGTTCTGTCGTTAAATCTGTAATTTCCACACCAGAAATCATTCGAGCTATTTCTGTTACTTTATCCTCCATAGTTAAAACGGTAACTGATGTAATTGTCCGATCATTCGCTACTTGTTTTCGAATAAATAAATGTGAATCCGCCATTGAAGCTACTTGAGGTAAGTGCGTAATACAAAGTACTTGCGAGTTTACTGATACTCGATAAATTTTTTCCGCAATAGCCTGTGCAACCCGACCACTTACACCAGTATCCACTTCATCAAAAATAACAGATGCAACACCTTGATGCTTAGAAAAAATGCTTTTTAAAGCCAAAATAATACGAGATAACTCTCCGCCAGAAGCGACCTTTGAAAGTGGTTTTAGCGGCTCACCTGGATTTGTTGAAATATAAAATTCCACATGATCGTAGCCATCCGCCGTAAGTCTTACCGGGGCACCCTCAACAAGAGGCTCTTCAGCATTTCCTTCTCTCTTCATGATTCTCACTTCAAATTTTGTTTTCTCCATATATAATTCTTTTAATTCCTGATGAATGGCATTTGTAAGATGCTCTGCAAGCTCATGACGCATATTACTTAACGACGTTGCTTCTTGCAGAATAACACTTTCTAATTCCTTTAATTGCTTCTTCGTCGTTTCAATATGAACGTCTTTATTTTCAATCGTAAAAATTTCTTGTTCAATTTTATCAGCATACGCTAAAATCTCTTCTACAGTATTTCCATATTTTCTCTTTAGCATACGAATTTCATTTAAACGCGTTTCAATTTCGTCTAAACGCTTCGGATCATATTCCATCATATCGAGCTTTTCTCTAAGTTGATATGCAACTTCTTCTAATAAGTAGTAGCTATTTGCAATTGAATCATGATTTTCTTGATAAACTTCATCTAAATGTGTAATACTCTCCATTTGTCCCATTGCGCTTCGTACATTATCTAACCCTTGTCCGTCAGCGCTTAATGAGCGATATGCATCGCCTAATGCTTTGTAAATTTTTTCGAAATTAGAAATTTGCAATCGTTCTTCAGTTAATTCAATTTCTTCATCCATCTTTAAATCCGCCTTACTGATTTCTTCATGCTGGAATTGAATTAAATCTAAGCGATGCGCCATTTGTTGTTCATTTTCACTTAACGATTTTAACTGTTTTTTTAATTTCTCATAGTCAGCGTATACATTTTGATATATACCCAATTGTTTAACAATGCGATCTCCATCAAAATGATCAAGCATAAACATATGACGCTCTTCATTCATTAAATCTTGTGTTTCGTGCTGCCCATGAATATCAACAAGTGTTTTTCCAATTTCCTTTAATATACTAAGGGTGACCAGTTTCCCATTTACACGACATACACTTTTTCCGTTTGCAGCGATATCACGCTTCAAAATAATCATGCCGTCTTCTATTTCTATATCCAACTCTTCTGCCTTTTCAATACACGGATGCTTATCATCTTCTACATAAAATAGCCCTTCTATCTCAGCTTTTTCTGTTCCGTATCGAACAAATTCCGCTGAACCACGGCCACCTACAAGTAAACTAATCGCATCAATAATAATCGATTTTCCGGCCCCTGTTTCACCACTTAAAACCGTTAACCCTTTTTGAAAAGAAATATTTAATGCCTCAATAATAGCAAAGTTTCTAATCGATAATTCCGATAACAATGCCCCATTCACCTCGTTATAAACTAATCCCCTATTAAGGGCTTTTCTCAGTTCTTCATTCAAATAGTCAAACTATATGTTTGTATGTATAAATTACTTTTCTAACCGCTCCATTGTACCAAACATTCGTTTTACGGGTCAATCCACCTATTTTCTAATTTTATTCAAAGAAAATATTATATTACAATTAAGAATTCACATTTTTAACCAATAAAAAAATCCTGTTCACTTTCCACTTTACAGAGGAAAGCAAACAAGATTTTTTTTTACAACATATTTAAGAAACGATCAGAGACAACACCTGTATCTTCAGGTGTACGGCAAATAATTAAGCAAGTATCATCACCACAGATGGTTCCGATGATCTCATCCCACTCTAAATGATCAATAAGTGCTCCAAGTGAATGAGCGTTACCAGGCAATGTTTTTAGCACAAGCATATGTCCTGCCGTGTCTAATTTTACAAATGAATCCACTAGATTGCGTTTTAATTTTTGTAACGGGTTAAATCGTTGATCTGCTGGCAAGCTATATTTATAGCGCCCATCATGTAATGGCACTTTCACTAAGTGCAGTTCTTTAATATCGCGCGATACTGTTGCTTGCGTTACATTAAATCCCTCATTACGTAAAATATCAACTAATTCATCTTGTGTTTCAATTTCTTTGTTCGCAATAATTTCCCTGATTTTAATATGGCGCTGACCTTTATTCATACATTTGCACCTCACACTATCTCTTACCATAGTTTAAACATTGGTATACTTCACTTATTTATGTTAACTTATAATTCGTTGCTTGTACACAATTGTTTTTACAATCATTATACAATTACAACAAAAAGAGGAACAACATATGTTATTCCCCTTTTCCTTTTTGTTTTAGGACATCATGCGCCTCTGTAACTACTTGCTCAACAGAAACTGGAGAATGATTTTCGCCATTCTCACGTTCACCATGCCATTTCAGATGAATTAAAAATTCAATATTACCATCCCCGCCCGTAATTGGTGAGAATGTTAAACCTTCTACGTCGTATCCTTCTTTTATAGCAAAGTCGACAATCATTTCTACGACAGCCTCATGTACTTTTCGATCACGAACGATACCTTTTTTCCCAACTTGCTCTCTTCCAGCTTCAAACTGTGGTTTAATTAACGCTGCTACATCCCCATTAGGCATAAGCATTGTTTTTAAAACCGGCAGTATAAGCTTTAATGATATAAATGAAACATCGATACTAGCAAATTGCGGTAAACCACGTTCTAAGTCTGCTGGTGTCACGTAACGGAAGTTTGTCCGTTCCATTACGACAACACGCTCATCTTGACGCAATTTCCACGCAAGTTGATTGTATCCTACATCTAATGCATAAGATAATTTCGCTCCGTTTTGAAGCGCACAATCTGTAAAGCCACCAGTTGATGAACCAATATCTATCATAACTTTATCTTGTAAATCCAGGTGAAATGTCTCCAATGCCTTTTCAAGTTTATAACCACCACGGCTTACATACGGCATAACTTGTCCCTTCACCGTAATCTCTGTATCTTGTGGGATCTTCTCTCCTGGCTTATCAAGTCTCATCTCATTCGCATATACAAGTCCGGCCATAACGGCGCGTTTTGCTTTCTCACGTGTTTCTATAAGTCCTCGCTCTACTAATAGTACATCTACTCTTTCTTTTTTTGCACTCATTTGTTACGCCCTTTTTTGTTTTGATGGAATCATTGTATGAATACGGTCTACAACAGCATCTGTCGTTAAACCAATTTCTTCTAATAATTTTGTTACACTACCGTGCTCTATGAAACGGTCTGGAATACCCATTCGTTCAATTAACGCACTATGGTACCCGTTCTCAGATGCAAATTCAACTACTCCCGTTCCAAAACCACCAATTAAGCAAGCTTCTTCAATCGTTAAAATCGGTATATTTTTCCCTAAGAGATCATGTAAATATGCTTCATCCATCGGTTTAATAAAGCGAGCGTTCACTACTTTCACTGAAACTCCAGCCTTTTCAAGACGCTCAGCTGCTTCCATTGCCATTGGTATTGTCGTACCAAATGTTAAAATAGCCGCTTGTGTACCTTCTTTTAACGTTTCCCAAGTACCGATTGGAATCGCCTTTAATTCTTCATCCATATGAACACCAAGTCCATTACCGCGCGCATAACGTAATGCGATTGGTCCATCTTCATATTGCATCGCCGTATATACTAAATGTTGCCCTTCATTTTCATCTTTCGGCATCATAAGTACCATATTCGGCAAATGACGTAAGAATGAGATGTCAAATACACCTTGATGCGTTTCACCATCTGCTCCTACTAAACCAGAGCGATCGATTCCGATGAAGACGTTTAAATTTTGGCGACATATATCATGAACAACTTGATCATATGCTCTTTGTAAAAATGTTGAATAAATCGCTAAGAATGGCTTCATTCCTTGCGTTGCCATACCCGCCGCCATTGTTGTAGCATGCTGTTCTGCAATACCTACATCAATCATACGATCCGGGAATTCTTTTTGGAATTTCTCAAGTTTCGATCCAACAGGCATTGCAGGTGTAATTGCAACGATACGCTCATCCGTTCTCGCTAGCTTAAGTACTGTATCACTAACAACAGCACTCCATGCTGGTGCAACTTCTTTCGGTTTAACGAAGTCACCTGATTCAATTTTATAAGGTCCTGTTCCATGCCAAGTTCCAATAACATCACTCTCAGCTGGTTTATAACCTTTTCCTTTTTTCGTAATAACATGAACAAGCACTGGGCCTTTTGTTTTCTTTGCATATTGCAACGTTTCGAATAACTTTTCATAATCGTGCCCATCAACTGGACCTAAATATGTAAAGCCTAATTCTTCGAAAAAGACACCGGATACTAGTAAATATTTAAGACTATCTTTTATTTTCTCTGCTGTCGCAGCAACTTTCCCACCGACTGCTGGGATTTTCTTTAATATATACTCTAGTTCATCTTTTACCCAATGGTATTTCCCTGCGGTACGTAGACGTCCAAGTACATTATGAAGTGCACCAACGTTTGGTGCAATTGACATTTCATTATCATTCAAAATAACAATCATGTCTGTTTTTTCATGTCCAATATGGTTCAATGCCTCTAAAGCCATTCCGCCGGTTAGAGCACCATCTCCAATGATTGGTATAACATATTCTTTCGTTTTCTTTAAATCACGTGCTAGAGCCATTCCCATTGCAGCAGATAATGATGTCGAGCTATGGCCAGTTTCCCATACATCATGCTCACTCTCGCAACGTTTTGGGAAACCACATAGACCTTGATATTGCCTTAATGTACCGAATTCCTTTGCACGTCCTGTTAAAATTTTATGTACATAGGATTGATGTCCTACGTCCCATAAAAATTTATCTTTCGGACTATCAAATAATTTATGCAGAGCAATTGTGAGTTCTACTACACCTAAATTAGGTGCAATATGTCCACCTGTTTGAGAGAGCTCTTCAATTAAAAACTTACGAATATCCTCACTCAATCCCTCTAGTTCACCGATAGACATATCTTTCAAAAAACTAGGGTTTTGAATTTGCGTTAGATCCACATGGATCACTCACTTTCATTTCATAATCTGTCAACATGTCAAATATTATAAAAAACATTTACACAAAACAAGAAATTATCTTTTTTTATTTTTCACCTTGTCCTGCAATTAACCAGTCTATTGCGCCCTAATCCTATTATAAACCATATTTCTTTAGGCGATGAAAAAAATAGCCGCTAACACGAAGTGATAACGGCAATGTAATCTACATATATTTTTGCCAATAACAAGAAAAGAAAAACCTTTTCCTACATTTATATCATAAAATGATGAATGACTCAACAAATGGAAACGCTGTTATATTAGTTATTACGTTTTGCAATCAAATCGCAAATAGATAGTAAATATTCATCTTGTAATTGCAAGGAACCAATAGCACCTTTTGCTTTTGCAATTGTTTCTTCTAAAATATCCTTCGCTCTATCTACAGTAAATAACGTCGTATATGTGCTCTTTTCGTTGGAAACATCACTACCAATTGGTTTTCCAATCTCTTCTTCGGTTCCTTCCACATCTAAAATATCATCTCGAATTTGGAAAGCTAGGCCGATATATTTTGCAAACGCAAGTAACTTTTCTTCTTGTTCTTCTGTGGCATCAGAAAGTATCGATCCTGCAAGTACAGCGAATTCAAGTAGTTTCCCAGTCTTATGCTTATGAATATACTCCAACTCATCAATCGTAAGCTGTTTCCCTTCAGCTTCCATATCTGCCACTTGTCCGCCAACCATTCCTTCTGGTCCTGCCGCTTTTGCAAGCTCAAGTACAAGTCTTACTTTTTTTTCAGCAGAGATTTCCTTTTGTTCATATGCCATAATAACTTGAAAAGCATACGTCAACAAACCATCGCCTGCTAAAACTGCCATCGCTTCACCAAATACTTTATGATTTGTGGGCTTACCTCTTCTTAAATCATCATCATCCATACAAGGTAAATCATCATGAACTAACGAGTATGTATGTATCATTTCAAGAGCACAAGCTGCACCTATTCCAAGATTTCTTTCTTTACCAAACGCTTGTAATGTCGCAAATAAAAGTAACGGGCGGAGACGCTTTCCACCCGCTTCCAAAGAATATGCCATCGCTTCACGAAGTACATTTGGACATTGTAATTCATTTGCATAGCTTACAAGCTTCTCTTCTACGAAAGTTTTACTTTCTTTCAAAAAAGTATCAAAAGCAATAGTCACTATGCTTCATCTCCTAAAGCAGTAAACGGTTCAAGCTCTCCATCTTCCCCAAGAATAACTGCCATTTGTTCTTGTACGTTCTTCAACTTCTCATCACAAAGCTTAGATAATTCCATACCCTCTTTAAAATAAGAAATTGCTTCTTCTAAAGGTACGTCACCTTGCTCTAGCTTAGAAACGAGGTGCTCAAGTTGCGAAATTGCCTCTTCAAAGCTTAATTTATTTTCCATTATTCAATTCACGCTCCTCTATGCCTGATACGCTACAATCTAGTATTCCATCTTGTAATTGAACTGAAACAGCATCTCCAAGGCTGACATCTTTCACACTTTTTAACACTTGCTTCTCTTCATCATATACAAGCCCGTACCCTCTCATCATTACTTTAAGCGGACTTAACGCTTCAAGTTTTTGAGCAGCTCTTACAAAGGCAAATTCTTTCGTTTGAAGTAATGTTTGCATTTCACGTTGCAATTGCTTTTGCAATGTTTCAACCGCTACCTTCGTTTGCATAATTTTTTGAGCTGGGTGGTGCTTCTCTAAATAAAATGAAAGCTGTTTTAACTGATTTACCTTTTTATCAATATAGCGCTCTTTCGCTAAAACAAGCTGTTCTAACGCTCTATCTAATTGCTCTTCTTTTTGCTCATATACTTGTCTTGGATAACGGAACGCATAAGATTTTTGCAATACTTGTAGTTTTTCTTCTTTTTTATGTACTAACTCTCTCATTGCTCTTTGCAATCTTAGAGTTCTTTGTAATACCTTTTCTTGTAACTCTATAATGTTAGGCGCTGCCAGCTCAGCTGCTGCAGTCGGTGTTGGCGCACGTAAATCGGCAACAAAATCCGCAATTGTAAAGTCCGTTTCATGGCCTACTGCCGAAATAATAGGGATCTCACTCTTAAAGATTGCCCTTGCTACCATTTCTTCATTGAAAGCCCATAACTCTTCAATAGAGCCTCCCCCTCGCCCAACGATTAGGACATCTATCTCTCCCATTTCATTCGCTGTACGAATCGCTTGTACAATTGAGGGAGCTGCTGACTCCCCCTGTACAAGTACCGGAAACACAATAACATTTCCAATTGGATAACGACGTTTAATCGTTGTTATAACATCACGAATCGCTGCCCCTGTTGGCGACGTAATCACACCTATTGTTTTAGCGTAAGGAGGAATTGTTTTTTTATAAACTTGAGAAAACAAACCTTCTTCCTCTAAACGAACCTTTAATTGTTCGTAAGCTAAATGCAGGTTTCCGACTCCGTCAGGCTGCATGTCTTGAATATAAATTTGATAAGAACCACTCGCCTCGTAAACGGAAATTTTCCCTTTCACAAGTACCTTCATCCCATTTTCAGGTCTGAATTTAATATTACGATTATGACCCGCAAACATAACCGCTGCGATTCTTGCATTTTCATCTTTCAATGTAAAGTACATGTGGCCACGACTATGATTTTTAAAGTTGGAAATTTCACCTTTTAACCAAACAGACTGCAAATGCGGATCATATTCTATTTTTGTTTTTATATAGCGTGTTAACGCTGTAACGGTTAAATATTGTTTTTCCATTTCTCTCTCCTCATAGCCGACTCAAATTATTTACAAACGACACCTGCACGCTTAGCAGATTCAACAGTATTATGAAGAAGCATTGTGATCGTCATTGGACCAACACCCTTTGGCACAGGTGTAATGTAACCTGCAACATCTAACACGTTGTCAAAGTCAACATCACCACAAAGTTTACCTGTTTCTAAACGGTTCACACCAACGTCGATTACAACCGCTCCTTCTTTAATATAATCAGCTGTTACCATTTTAGGTCGTCCAACAGCTACGATTAAAATATCAGCTAACTTCGTTAACTCTTTCATATTTTGCGTTTTAGAATGACAATATGTGACAGTTGCATTTTCATTTAAGAACAATTGCCCCACTGGCTTGCCGACAATATTACTTCTTCCAATTACTACAACATGTTTTCCTGAGATATCAAGATTTGTTTCTTTTACTAATTCTACGATACCGTGCGGTGTACATGGAAGGAATGTATCTTGTCCCGTCATCATACGTCCCACGCTGATTGGGTGAAATCCATCTACATCTTTTTCTGGTGAAATTCTTTCAATGATAGCTTTTTCTTCAATATGTTTTGGTAAAGGTAATTGCACTAAAATGCCATTAATACGGTCATCGCCATTTAAGCAATCGATTTCAGCAAGCAAACGCTCCTCAGTAATTGTTTCAGGAAGTTCAATTAGCTCTGAATAGATTCCTACTTGTTCACAGCCCTTTTCTTTTCCTTTTACATAAGAACGAGAGGCTGGATCTTCTCCAACTAGAATAACTGCTAATCCTGGTACAATCCCTTGCTCTTTCAACTTCACAACTTCTTCTGTTAATTGTGCTCGTTTTTTCTCCGCAACTTCATTTCCTTTGATGATTACTGCTACCATTTTAAGATTCCCCCTTAAAGAAATTACAGTGTATCTTTTATATTAGATAAAACGCCGTTAATAAAACGACGAGATTCCTCATCCCCAAATGTTTTAGCAATTTCAATCGCTTCGTTAATTGTTACGTTGTGTGGAATTTCTTCCATGTATTTCATTTCATACACAGCTACACGTAAAATACTGCGATCAACAATACTAATACGCTCCAGCTTCCATTTTTTTAAGTTTTGACGAATCGCTTCATCAATTACTTCTTTATTTTCTACAAAACCTACTACAAGTGATTCTAGAAAATCATTTGTTTCTTCACCTTCATCTAGCGTGTTTTCCACCGCTACTTTCGGTTCTAATTCACCTGTAATATCCATTTGGTATAATGCTTGCATAGCTCTTTCTCTAGCCGTCCTACGTTTCATTGTAACTCTCCTTTATGCTTCAAGTCTTTCCTTATGCTTTGTTATATTATTATAATTTATAAGCCGTCAATTCACTTACTCTTACAGTTTTCATTGATTTTCCAACCTTATAATACAATGATAATAACACAATTTATCGTTTCATACACGGGTTACAAGGCTGAAAAATAATAAAAAGATTAACTTCAAGTTCCATATCTTATCACAATGTACGTTTTTTGGAAAAACGAAACATCTTCTTTTTGATTTCTTATTTTTTGAAATAGTATAATAATTAGAGGGTTTTAATTTGTGAAGAAATGAAACGATAAAAAAGATGCCTATGTTACTAGGCACCTTTTTCATTCTTACACTGGTTCAATTTCTGTTTTTTGTGTTTCGAATGTTACGCCAACGATGTGAACATTCACTTCTTTTGGCTCAAGCCCTGTCATTGTAAAGAGTGCCTGGCGAATGTTGTCTTGAATCTTTTGTGCAACAACTGGAATTGCTACGCCAAAATACATTACAACATAAAGGTCAACGATAATATCTTCGTTTGCTAATTCAACCTTTACACCTTTACCATGATTTTTCTTACCTAACTTCTCAACAACATCTGTAGCAAAATTACCACGCATTGCCGCTACACCTTCTACTTCAGCAGCTGCAATACCTGCGATTACTTCAATTACTTCTGGTGCAATTTCTACTTTACCAAGAGTTGTATCTTGACCCATATCTAACATATGTTCAGCCATGAAAAAAAACCTCCTTTAATGTATCACTGCGTCACAAGTTCATGCTCTTCCAAAAACTTCGTATTAAACTCACCTTTTACAAAATCAGGATGATCTAGCAATTGCAAATGGAACGGGATTGTTGTATGTACGCCTTCAATGACAAACTCACTGAGTGCACGCTTCATTTTTGCAATTGCCTCTTCACGTGTTTTTCCGTGAACAATTAATTTAGCAACCATCGAATCATAGAAAGGTGGGATTGAATATCCCGGATATACAGCTGAATCGACGCGAATACCAAATCCGCCTGGTGGCAAGTACATTTCTACTTTACCTGGGGATGGCATAAATTTTTTGGCAGGGTTTTCCGCATTAATTCGGCATTCAATTGCCCAACCATTAAATTGTACTTCTTCTTGCTGTAACGATAACTTTTCTCCAGAAGCAACACGAATTTGTTCTTTAATTAAATCCATCCCTGTTACCATTTCAGTAACTGGATGCTCAACTTGAATTCTCGTATTCATCTCCATGAAATAAAAGCTTTTCGTTCTATATTCATAAATAAACTCAACCGTACCAGCACCTGTATAATCAACCGCTACCGCCGCTTTAACTGCCGCATCACCCATCTGCTTGCGAACATTTTCATCAAGTGCAGGTGATGGACTTTCTTCTAGTAGTTTTTGCAAGCGGCGCTGAATTGTACAATCACGCTCTCCTAAATGAATGGCATTTCCATGTGTATCTGCCATTATTTGAATCTCAACATGGCGGAAATCTTCAACGTACTTTTCTAAGTATACACCAGGGTTCCCAAAAGCGGTACTAGCTTCTTGCTGTGTAATTTGAATTCCTTTTACAAGCTCTTCTTCATGGCGTGCAACACGAATACCTTTTCCGCCGCCACCTGCAGTTGCTTTAATAATAACTGGATATCCAATTTGATTAGCAAGCTCGATCGCTTCTTCGGTATTTTTGATAATCCCTTGTGAACCTGGTACAATCGGAACCCCTGCTTCTTTCATTGTATCACGAGCAACGTCTTTTGTGCCCATCTTTGAAATAGCTTCTGGACTTGGACCGATAAAAATCAAGTTACATTCACGGCATAGCTCTGCAAAATCTGCATTCTCTGCTAAAAATCCGTATCCTGGATGAATAGCATCGCAGCCTGTTAACTTCGCAACACTAATAATGTTCGTCAAATTTAAATAGCTTTCTTTCGAAATTGTTGGTCCTACACAATACGCCTCATCAGCAATTTGTACGTGAAGTGACTCTTTATCTGCTTCTGAATAAATTGCGACTGTTTCAATATCCATTTCTTTACAAGCACGAATAATTCGTACAGCAATTTCCCCACGATTGGCTATTAATACTTTTTTTATCATCACAAAGACTCCCTTATTACGCTTTTACAAGAAATAGCGGTTGTCCATACTCAACAAGCTGTCCATTATTAACAAGAATCTCAACAATTTCCCCATCTACATCTGCATCGATTTCATTAAATAACTTCATAGCCTCAACAATGCATACGATAGAATCTTTTGATACTCTGTCTCCTACACTTACATATGCAGGTGTATCAGGCGAAGATGAAGAATAGAATGTACCTACCATCGGTGATGTAATTTTATGTAGGTTTTCATTTTGAACCACTTTTTGCTCTTCTTGTTTTGGTACTTCCACTTGTGCTGCCGCTACTGTTGTTTCAACTTCAACAGGTGCTACTGGTTGCACGACTTGTTTTGCTACAGGTGCTTGCACCGCAACAACTTCATTACCACGCTTTTTCATTTTGATTGTCGTACCATCTTTTTTGTATTCAAATTCATCAATATTAGAGCTATCAATTAATTTAATTAATTCACGAACTTCTTGAATTTTAAACATGTAAAATCCACTCCCATACTCTTGTTTGTCCCGTTTTTACAGATTATCGTCACTAAAACTAGATTGACTGTAAAAATACGATGTACTCTATTAGAAAATGCATTTCATTTACTAATAGAAATAATTGCTATTTCCATCTTACGATAAATTTTTTAAACATTCCAATTTATATTTCTTTATAATAAATCGAAACTCCTGTAAAAATATTATTCCAATAAAAATTTATTACCTAGTAATAATACCAAGTTTCACACAAAATTGGCAAGACCACTTCTAAAAAAACATTCCTTACTTTTTTCACAATGCTACACAATAAACAAATCATTACCGCTCCACTCTTCACCTCATCTATAGTCAACAACATATTTTTACCAAATATTATTTTTTTGTTTACACACCGTTCATCATTCCTTCATATAAGAATAGTATGTTCAAAGTGTAGAAAATATATCGTATCGAGGTGTGGACATATGATATGGCTCATTCTCTTCTTACCTGCCGTAATGGTCTGGGCATTCGTTCTCTTCATCCACGTCAAATCCGGAAAAAGTAATCATCATTACCATGAACCGCTAATCTTTTACTCACAGCGTATTTCTCCGTTCCGAGTTGAACATAATAAAAACAACTACAAAGACGAAACAGAAAAAAGCTATCGAAAATGATAGCTTTTTTTCTATAACTATTTTCAAACAATCCGATTCGTAAAAACTAATAATCCGCGAGGGATTCCCCCGCGGATTATTAGTTTTTATTTTGTTGGTGGATCAAATTTCACACCTACATCTTTTGATCCGCCTTCACTTCTTACAAGCTGTATAATTTTATTCGCTTCTTTTTGTGAATGCTTTGCTGCTTTCACAG
This sequence comes from Bacillus sp. AY18-3, assembly GCF_008042305.1. NCBI lineage: Bacteria > Bacillati > Bacillota > Bacilli > Caryophanales > Bacillaceae > Bacillus > Bacillus sp. AY18-3. The sequence goes on from NZ_QKQR01000008.1 coordinate 177,733, forward strand.
TTACTTTAATGTCAGTTCCATCAGCTCTTACAAGGGCATCTTTATATCCTCCTTGAGACTTAATCACTGTCTCAAGTAATTCTTGCTTCGTTTCCATTGTAGTAATTGCATCAAAATTATCTTTCGCTTTACTCTTTTCTGTTGCTGAAGATTTTGCTGAATTCATGACTTCTTGTAATCTTGATTTTTGTTCACTTAGCTGATCTTCCATTTGCATACGTAACGCTGTGAAATTTTCATCACTTGATTGAACCGTTACGTTAGCATCTTTTTTACTTGTTTCTTTGTTAGCACTCTCTTTTTTGTCTGTTTCTTTATTTGTTTCTTTATTTGATGTTTCCTTGCTTGTATTTTCTTTTTTTGGCGTTTCTTTAGGTGCTTCATTTGTTACTGCTTTGTCAGTACCTTGTTTTTCTTGTCCAATCTTTTCACCTGTTGCCGGCGATGCTGTATTCATTTTGTCAGGAGTTGTTACGTAATAAACAGATAGTACAACAACTAAACTTAACATCGTTAATAGCCAAACCGTTTGTTTTTTTAACACTTTATTTCCTCCCTATCAATTTTTCGGTGAAACTGAAACGCGATGGGCTGGTACATCTAGCAGCCGTATGACAGCTTCTTTTACCATCGCTTTAACTTGTATATTATCCACTCCCTTTGCTACGACAAGAACACCTCGCACTTTCGGTTTCTCTGTTCGTAAAACAACGGGAGTTTCTTTATCCCCTTCACGTATAATGACGGTCTTTTCATCAAGGGACTCATCTTCTACTTTCCTCTGACCGCCTGTTTTATCTGTTTCACCTGTTGTTTGTGAACGTTTCACTGTATTTTTTTCTAATATTTTTTCTTCAGATGAATCTAAATTTACTTTAATCGTTACATTTTTTACTCCCGCTATTTCTTCTAAAGCTGCTTTTAATTCTTGTTCATACGCTTTTTCATACTTTTCTACATTTGACATACTATCATTATTTTTTTGTCCAAAAGTTGGTACGTCTTTTTCTTGGTTTTGCGTTTTTTGTTCTTTAAATACAGGTACTTCTTCTTTTTTACTTGAAAAAAGACTACTAGAAAACATAAGCAAAATCCCAAGTATGAGTAGGACAAGTAAAAACTTAGGTGTTATCTTTTTTCCCTTCTCATTGCTTTCTTTTTCATCCCCATTCAATAAGTTTCGAAAAAATGAGAACTTCGAATTTTTATCTTTATTGTCCATTTACTCTACCTGTCCTCCCTTCCATTTGAACTTGGATTTGTTTATTCTCTAGTTGCCATCTGCTTGAAAAGAAATCTTTCATTTCCACATTCGTTTCTTCTACTTTTTTCGGAGGTTCCTTCGTGTTAATTTCAACTGGTTTTACTGTTTCGATTGCATCATTTTTACTACGTTCTTTTTCTTTCAACGTCACAACAACAGTTTGAATATCTTTTGCTGACTTTACTTCCGCTGTACTTTCCGCTGCGACTATTTGTATTTCAGAGACTGTCATACCATACTTTTTCTCGAATTCTTTTCCTACTTCTTTTTTCATTTTGGTAGCCATCTCTTCTAAACTATATGCACGTGTTAGAGCTTGTATTTCTTTTTTCTTCGAATCTATTGAATTTTTTACAGATCCTTCTGCTACGTACTTCTCTTCATTAAAATTTGCGATTACTTCATTCACATCTGTTTGCAGTAGTTTAAAAAGAGGCGTTAAGATTAAAACAACTAATAATAGACTTACAACGAATTTAACGTACTTTTGCAAATTTGAATTTGGAAGAATAAGATGAAGCATTGTCGCTAAGAGTAAAAAAACGATAATATTTCTAATCCACTCTGTAACAAATTGCATACCCTTCACCTCCTACCGCATCATAAGTGTAATGTTCCCCGCAGCAATAATAATTGTGATACTTAAAAAGAACATAAATGATACGATAGCTAAGCAAGCAAATACATAAATGATGCTTCGCCCGATAATATCTAAACATTGAATAATTGCTCCGCTGCCAACTGGCTGTAATACTGCTGCTGCGAATTTATAAATAAACGCGATACAAAAAATTTGAATCGCTGGAAAAGCAACAATTAAGCATAGAATGACGAGCCCGATAATTCCGACTGTGTTTTTTAATAATCCCGATGCACTAATAACAGTATCCGCCGCCTCTGTAAACATTCTTCCTACTACGGGAATAAAGTTCCCTGTTACAAATTTAGCAGTTTTCACAGCTATTCCATCAGCAACAGCTGTCGCTGTTCCTTGTACAGATAATACCCCTAAAAAAATCGTTAAAAAAATACCGATAATCCCAACGCTAACATTTTGCAGAAGCTTGGACAATTTCGTAACTTTATATTGATCACTCATCGTACTTACAATACTTAATATCGTTGCAAGTAATAAAAGTGGTAGAACGATATAATTCATCAAAAGCCCGCTCGTGTTCATTAAAAAGATGATAATCGGATGAAAAAACGATACAGATACAACACCACCTCCAGTTGCTATGAGTGCAAGCAAGATTGGCAATAGCGCTAATATGAAATCTACCATTGTTTGTATCGTTTCTCTTGCATATGTCATGACGACATAAAAACTATTTAAAGCGAAAATAATAAGTACCATATATACAACTGCATCCGCAATTTTACTTACACTACTCTTTGAAAATGCAGATTGCAGTGATTGCAACAATGCACTAAAAATTGTAAGCATAATGAGCGTTCCCAACAGCTTCCCATTTGCAACAAGCTCGTGAAATAAATACTTTAATAAACCTAGCATCCACTCTTTTATAGAAATTTCTTTTTCTCCCTTTACAAACTCCATAAAACTACCTTTTTGACTCTCTGGTAAATAACCTCCATATTTTGTAACAAGCCCGTCCCAAAATTGCTTCACATCTTCAATTCCGAGCTTATCCAATTGTTGATCAACGACGTTTGTTTCTACAGGAGAAGCTTGTACAACAACCGGTAAAGAAAAGAAAAGGAAGCAAGCAAATAGCAGCTTAGCTCCAAACCCCCTCAACATTCACTCCCCCTTATCCCGTCGGTAAAAATCCGAGAATAGTTTCAATGACAACCGTCAAAATAGGAATCGCCATTACTAAAATTAAGATTTTTCCAGCTAATTCAATTTTCGAAGCGATTGCCCCCTGCCCTGCATCTTTTGTAATTTGTGCTCCAAACTCAGCAATATAAGCAATTCCAATAATTTTTAGCAACGTTTCTACATATACGTTGCTAACTTTTGCTTCACTCGCTACTCTCTCGATCATTTGTAAAATAGAGTGAATTTGATCAATTAAAAGAAGAAACATCACGCTACCTACGAACACAATAAATAACGACGTAATGCTAGATTTATGCTGATTCAATACAGCTGCTAAAAACGTAGCAACGAGGCCTAATCCGACAATTTGTATAATTTCGATTCGAACCGCCTCCTTTACTGGAAGAGAAAGACACTCTTAATCTTGTCGAATAGCGTATTAATTAAAAATGCCACATGAAATAAAATAACGACAAAACCGACAAGGATAACCCAATTTGCAATATCCTCTCGCTTTAATTCTTTTAGTACGGTATGAATAAAAGCTAAAACAATGCCGATTCCGGCGATTTGAAATATTAATCCAACATCAATGGACATCGCCTTTCTCCCTCCTATAGCAGTAAAATTACGATAAGTAGACCCGCTAGTACCCCTAAGCTCTTGATCATTTTTTCGTATTGCAGTTGTAATGCTTTCGCTTCCTCTTCTTCTCTCTCTAAATGTGTAATACATAAGCGAATATGTTTTTGTTGTGATTCTCGATCATGTTGTCCGAGCGTTTCGCCAAATTGCTGCAAAATTTCGTACTCAGTTTGTTGAAATGCTGTTAGCTTCCAATTTTCTTTCAAACTATCTATCCAAGCTTCTCTTACAGTTTGTTCTCCGCCTTCTAGCCTTCTAGCAAAACTTTGAAATATCCAATTTAACGGCTTAGGCATTTGTTTCACTAATCGCTCGGCAGCTTCAGACAAAGGTGTGTGCCCATACATAATTTCTGCCTCTAATGATTGAAGTGCCGCTTTTAATAATCTAAGTTGCCTTGGTCTCTCACTGTATCTTTTAGCGTATGAAAATCCGAAAAAGGTGCTGACCGCAACGATTAACACTGCACCAAATATTTTTACCATACGCCCTCAGCCTTTCTATGAGGTAATACCGATTTTCCATATTTATCTTTTACTTGCATAACTGTTCCTGGCCCTCTTGCTTTTGATAGCTCCACAAACCTATCAAATATACCGAGCTCCAGCACCGCTTTTAGTGATGGACGTTTCACAACATCATCATAAGAAAATCCATGTGCGCTTATAAAAAGCTGAACCCCAGCATGCACCGCCTCCATAATTGCTTCACTATCTTCTTTACGTCCAATTTCATCTACAATCAAAACATCTGGACTCATAGAACGAATCATCATCATCATTCCTTCAGCTTTTGGACATGCGTCTAACACATCTACTCGTGTGCCGAAGTCATATTGCGGAATACCTTTCACGCAGCCTGCAATTTCTGACCGCTCATCAACAATCCCCACTTTACAAGAAGGAATTTTCGAAGCACTTACACCTTGACTCATGCAACGTGCTACATCTCTTAAAAGTGTTGTTTTCCCCGTTTGCGGTGGGCCAATTACCATCGTGTTTAACCATCGTGATTCATACAAATACGGCAAAAGTGGTTCAGCAATTCCTATTTTTTGACGAGCGATACGAATATTAAAGGAAGAGACATCTCGAATCATTTTCACTGCGCTTTTTTCTGTAATGACTTTTCCAGCTAAGCCGATTCTATGTCCTCCTCGAAGTGTCACATACCCACGTTTTAATTCCTCTTCCATCGTATAAATTGAGAATTGACTTAACTTATTCAATAAGTAAATGGCATCCTCTGCTGTAACGATATAGTCATAAAAAAACACTTCGCCATGAGCAATACACTCTAGCGGTCTCCCAATTCGAACACGAATTTCCTCTAGAGCATCGTATTGCTTACAACTTTCCACTAGCTGCTTCATCGTTTTCGGTAAAACTTCTAATACTTCTTTCATCAGCTTCTCCCCACTATACTCGACTTACTATTTCAACAACGCGATAAAAATGCAGCCAATTCCAAGCGCTAGAAAAAAGAGTTTCAAGAAAGAAATCTCACTTGCCACACTCGCTATGCCTATTGTCATTGTTAAAATTAATACGGTCGGTCCAACAAACGCCAACATACCATTTATAAACAATGCTTTCTTCGCATCATTCACATAAAGCATAAGCAAAGCGGCGAATATTTCCGCGCTACCTGAAAACAACCGAAGTAACCCCATTACAAGCACGGATGTTTCCATTGCCGCTAGCCACTGTTTCATTCTCCCACCTTCTCCCATAACGGTTACTATTGCTACATTCCAAAAAAGAATATATTTGTACAACCATATGCAGGGGTTGTCTATTTCAGAATTAAAAACATAACTTTTCTCTAACACTTTTATTAAATCTGAATATTCATATTATTTTATGGTATATTTAATTTAAAAGGGGTATAGACGATGCAACACGTTACTTTAGTACCACTCGATTTACGCTATGCAAATGTGATTTTCAAGCTATCAAGTGATCCACACATAAAAAATGCATTAGGAATAAAAGTAGAAAAGATCGAAGACACGAAAGCATTTCTTCTTTTCGCAATAGAAGAAGAGCGCCAAAAGAGGTCTTTATCGAGAATGATTGTAAATGAAGAAAACGAAATAATTGGTCTCACCACACTTAAACATATTAATTATGAGAAGAAACAATCTCACATTGGTAGTTGGCTCGGCTATCCATACTGGGGAAAAGGATATAATGAGGCTGCTAAAAAAGAAATCTTTAAAATTGCTTTTTGGGACTTACAACTTTCCTACGTATTTGCTGGAGCTAAAACGAATAATGTCCGCTCGTTAAAAGCACAAGAAAAACTGCCTTATATTTCATTGCATGTGGAAGATAGATTCCCTGGTGAACATTCTGCCTTAGAGAATGAAGTAAAATCTTCTTGTGTACTACATGTCGTGTCACGTGAAAAATTTCTAAATTGGCTAGACCTACAAAAGGAGAAGGAAAAATATGAAGGTAGTAAAAATTAGTTTAACAGTCGTAGTAGAATTAGCTCTTATTTATCTTTTTTCAAAATTGGTCGGTTGGTCATTTATGGAGACCTTTTTCCTTGGTAGTTTAGCGATATTTGCAATTATGTGGTTAATTATTATGAATACTCATAGAAACAACATTACGGATCACGCAATAAGTAAAACACTGACTGGCGAAATAAAACCATTTCAAATTGTTTTCACTCCATATATGGCGGGTACTCTTTCACTTGTTTTAGTTAGTTTTATTATCACTGCTATTTACTATCTACCCTATTTCCTATAAAAAAAAGCACTCGTGATGATCACGAGTGCTTTTCTACTATGCACGAGAAACGTATTTACCTTCACCAGTGTTGATGATAAGCATTTCGCCTTCGTTAATGAAGATTGGTACTTGTACAACAAGACCAGTTTCTAATGTAGCTGGTTTTGTTACGTTAGAAGCTGTATCGCCTTTAATACCAGGCTCTGTTTCTGACACTTTTAATTCAACTGTGTTCGGAAGTTCAACACCAAGTACTTCATCTTGGTATGTCATAATAGATACTTCCATGTTTTCTTTTAGGAATTTAAGTTCGCGCTCGATTTGGTTTTCACCAAGTTCGATTTGCTCGTAAGTTCCGTTATCCATAAATACGTGAGACTCACCGCTCGCGTATAAGTATTGCATACGACGGTTTTCGATGTGTGCTTTTTCTACTTTTTCACCTGCACGGAATGTTTTCTCTTGAACAGATCCTGTGCGAAGGTTACGTAGTTTAGAGCGAACGAATGCAGCACCTTTACCTGGCTTTACGTGTTGGAAATCCATTACTTGCCAAAGGGCATTGTCCACTGAAATTGTTAAACCTGTACGAAAATCGTTTACTGAAATCATGTAAAAAAATCCTCCTGTATATTACAAAATAATAAGTTCTTTTGGTGATTTCGTAATTACTTCATTACCTTCACTTGTTACAATGATATCATCTTCAATACGTACGCCGCCAATACCTGGAATATAAATACCTGGTTCTACTGTTACAGCCATTCCTGGTTCAAGTACTGTATCAGAACGGAACGCTAAACCTGGTGCTTCATGGATTTCAAGACCAATTCCATGACCAGTAGAGTGTCCAAAGTATTCACCATATCCTTTTTCCGTTATGTAATCGCGCGTTAACGCATCCGCTTCACGGCCTGTTAAACCAGCTTTAATACCGTTCACACCACGTAATTGTGCTTCTAAAACGATATTATAAATTTCTTTCAATTTATCAGATGGTTCACCAACTGCAATCGTACGAGTAATATCAGAACAATATCCTTTGTAATAAGCGCCGAAGTCTAATGTAACGAAATCTCCTGTTTCTATCACTTTTTCAGATGCCACGCCGTGCGGTAATGCCGAACGAAGACCTGAAGCAACGATAATATCAAACGAAGAAGATGTTGCTCCTTGTTTTCTCATGAAAAATTCAAGTTCATTTGACACTTCAATTTCAGATACTCCCGGGCGAATGAATGATAGAATATGTTCAAAGGCAGCATCTGCAATCTGTGCAGCTTCCTTTAATATCTTAATCTCTGAATCAGTCTTTATCAAGCGTAACTTTTCTACAAGCCCAGAAGTTGGGATAAATTCAGCATCGATTACTTCTTTATGCGCTGAATAAGAACTATATGTAAGAGTATCTTGCTCAAAGCCAAGCTTTTGAATTCCCAGTTCCTTCACTTGCTTTGCAACTTCATCAATGATTAATCCTGCATGCTGTACAATCTCGTATCCAACCGCTTGTTTACTAGCCTGCTCTACATAACGGAAATCTGTAATAAATTGAGCACGATTTTTCGAAATCAGTACAACACCAGCTGTTCCTGTGAAGTTAGCCATATATCTACGACTATGTTCATTTGTTAACAAAATACCGTCAATACCAGCCTCATCAAATGCACTTCTTACTCTTTCGATTTTCTCCATTACTTTATGCCTCCCTCAATTTCTCCATTAATGCAAATAACGCTAACTTATAGCCATAAAAACCAAATCCAACAATTTGTCCCGCACAAACAGCTGCCGTCACAGATTCGTGACGGAACGACTCACGCTGGTGAATGTTAGAAATATGTACTTCAATAACAGGAATCGAAATGCTCGCAATTGCATCTCGAATCGCATAGCTATAATGCGTAAATGCTCCAGGATTTAAAATGATCCCTTCATATATATCTTCCGCCTCATGAATACGATCGATAATCGCACCTTCATGATTCGATTGGAAACATTCTAACTCCACTCCCATTGTTTCTGCTTCTTGCTTCATATCTGCTTCAAGTGTCGCTAGCGTGCCCTTTCCATATACATTTACCTCCCTGACACCGAGGCGATTTAGGTTAGGACCGTTTACGAGGAGTACCTTTTTCATATGTTTAAAACTCCTTAATATTAAATATCTATACAACATTTTAACATAGGAGTCACTTATTTGAATAGTTTGTCTTCTCTTCCCCTTCTCGCTCAGCTTTATTGGTATTTACTGCGTAGGAAACAGAGTATGCTATAAACACACCATACAATATAAAAATACATATCGTCGTCACAATTGTTTCTTTCGGTAAATGGAGTGCACTTTTAATGGCAGGCGCTATTAATCCCATTCCGAAAAATAGTAACGCCCACCAAAATAGCCCATAAATCATCCCTGGAATAATTCCTTCAAACTTTGCCAAAAACGCTTTATACAAAAAGGCAATTAAAATCGAAAGTAGTCCCATACAAACAATTCCTGACACATTGCCCCATACCCCTTCTTTCCAGCTTCCAAAGGCAAATGGTAAAAGTAAATAGTTCGGTCCTGCTTCCGTAAATGAAAATATATGAAGGAAATACCATATCCCCCCCCAAAAGATTCCACCAAATAAACCAATTTGTACAAAATTCCTTGTTCCTAATTGTTCTTGACTCACATCGACACCTCCGCTCAATAGTATGCCCGAAACTATTTTGAACCATGTTTAAATACTGCGAAATTTGTCTATAAAAAGAATAAGAAATGTCCGACTCTCGTAACATTTTTCCTTGTCATATACTTGTATTTGTCGATAAAATAAAGGAAACTCGGTGATTGTCTTATTTCAAAATGACAGAACCCAGTATGACAATTGCCTCTTTTTCTACATAAGAGAGAAACAAATACAGGTTGGTGTTAACATGGCAGAAGAGTCAAAACAAATATATGGCGGGCAAGCAGTCATAGAAGGAGTTATGTTTGGCGGTAGAGAATATACTGTTACAGCGGTTCGTCGTAAAGACAAATCGATTGAATTTTATCGATTACCACGCGTTCGTAATAAAGCATTATCTATCCTGAAAAAAATTCCATTTTTACGAGGGATTGCCGCTATTGTGGATGCAAGTGCGAATGGAGCAAAACATTTAAACTTTGCTTCAGAACGATTTGATGTCCACCCAGAAGAAGACGAACAAATTGCAAATAACAAAGAAGAACAATCGAAATTAACGATGGTATTAGGAGTTGCAGCAGTTGGCGTTTTATCTTTCATATTCGGTAAAGTCATTTTCACAGCAGTTCCTGCACTACTAGCCGAATTAACGAGACCGATTTTCCCTTCTCATACAGGGCAAATCATTGTCGAAAGTGTCATTAAGCTCATGCTATTATTGAGCTATATATACTTTATTTCTTTAACCCCACTTATTAAGCGGGTATTTCAGTACCATGGTGCGGAGCATAAAGTAATTAATGCCTATGAGAATAATCTTCCAATGACTGTAGAAAATGTTCAAAAACAAACTCGCCTTCATTATCGCTGTGGCAGTAGCTTTATTATATTTACAGTCATTATTGGAATGTTTGTTTATTTCCTTGTCCCTACAGATCCACTTTGGGCCAGAGTCGTAAACCGAATTTTATTAATTCCAGTCGTTCTCGGCATTTCTTTTGAAGTGTTACAATTTACAAATCGATTACGCGATATTCCAGTATTACGCATACTTGGATATCCCGGATTATGGCTGCAACTATTAACAACGAAAGAACCAACAGATGATCAAGTGGAAGTAGCCATTGCATCGTTTGAAGAATTATTACGTTTAGAAAACAAACAATAATTATTTAAAATTGGTGTTCAACTCCTTTCCTCATCGTTAATATACTAATTTTAATATATGTTTTTAGGAGGTGTCCCTTATGAACGGTCGTTCGTTTACATTCGCTATAGTTATGCTTATTATCGGATTAGCAATATTCGGCCTTGTCTCATCTGTCATTACAAATCCAATGGGTGTATTAAGAAATATTGGGTACATGTTACTTGTTGTCGGTATCTTTTATTTGCTATACAAGATGTTTACAAATTCTAGTGGTTCTGCAAATTCGCAAAGCTCTTATAAGCGTGCAGCGAAACAATCGAACCGCAAACATGGGAAACAAATTGTAGCACCCCTAAGCAATTCTTTCTTGAAATCAAACGCTTCTAATGACAAAGGTAAGAAAGGCGCTCCTTCCACTTTGAAGCGAAAAAGAAAACAATCTCATTTAACTGTCATTGAAGGTAAAAAAAACAAAAAGAAAGACCGTGCTTCCTTTTAGGAAATACGGTCTTTTTTTATATTTTGTAGTACTTCTTTCAAACTTTTATCTTTCATACTTTCAATTCGAAGATGATGATTTTCAAATGGTAAATTCCGTGTCACATCATTAGGTACAACAACGCACTTTAATCCTGCTGCAATCGCTGCTTTTAATCCGTTTAACGAGTCTTCAAATACAACAGCTTCAGACGGATCAATCCCTAAATCTTCTATCGCAATTCGATAAAGTGCTGGATCCGGTTTTACCTTCTCAACATCTTCCCTTGTTTTAATGACTTCAAAATAATCTCGAATTTGTAGCTCTTCCAAAAAAGAAGTAACCCATTCTCTAGATGAACTGGAAGCTAATGCGATTTTCAATCCCATTTCTTTCGCTTCCTCTAAATATTCTTTTACCCCGTCGCGAGCTTCTGGTATTTTCATTTTCTCTTTATGTAAAGTTTTCACTTTTTCTTTTAATGCATCCTTGTTAAACTTCTCTTTTAATTGCTCATTTAAATATGCATATAGTACATCATCTGTCGTTCCAATACATTTTGCAAATTCCTCTAAAGGTAACTCCCCACCGTACTCACGAACGGCGTCTCTGAAAGAGTGAAACCATATTGTTTCTGTGTCCACAATTAATCCATCAAAATCAAAAATAATTGCTTTCATAATTTCCCCATCCTTTTCGGTTGAAATAAAAAAGGAAACGACATACGTTCCCCCTTAATTACTTTTCTCTTCATTTGCTTTTTGAACGCCACGAAGTGTTTCCACTCGAACCTCATCTTGTTCAAAATATTGCACTAGATCACCAATGCGGTCAATTGCTTCCCAACTTAAATGATGTTCAATTCCTTCTACATCATTGTAAATTTTACTTTCATCCAAACCGATAATACGCATAAATTGCTCTAGCAAGTCATGACGGTATACGAGACGCTCTCCGATTTTTTTACCTTTTGATGTTAATACAAGCCCTCTATATTTTTCATAAATTAGATATTCATCTTTGTCTAATTTTTGCACCATTTTTGTTACAGAGGATGGATGTACACTCAGCGCTTCAGCAATATCAGATACGCGGGCATAACCCTTTTCATCAATCAACAAATAAATTTGTTCAATATAATCTTCCATACTAGGGGTAGGCATCGGTTTCCTCCATCCAATTTCATTTTGCTCATTCCGTACGAAGCAATCAATAAAATGATACACCAGAAAGAATAACGTGACAAGTTGAAAACAAGCCTAAATATTTAAAAGAAAAAAGAACTTGCATTCCAGTACAAGTTCTTTTCATGTAAAATATTGAATTTCTGCGTTAGGAAAAAAGTGATGAATATATTCTCTAATCGTTTCTTCCAATACTTCTGCATCATCTTTTTTATATACGTATTTCCCGATGCCATATCGTCCCCATTTATATTTGCGCTTCTCTTCATCCATTTCAAGCTTCGTATTCGGATAACGCTCTTGAATGACCTTTTTTGCTGGTTTTGTAAAGCGATGTTGAATTAATTCAAATGTTAAATTCGGTATCGACAAATCTTTTAGCGCATTGTACAGTCGCTCAAATAGTTCACGGTATCCTTCTTCCCATCCTTCATGCATATAAAGTGGCGCAACTATAAACCCAAGTGGATAACCCGCACCTGCTACTTTACGAGCTGCTTCAATTCGTTCTTCAAAAGGTGATGTCCCCGGCTCAAAATTTTTGATTACATACCGTGAATTAATACTAAATCGAAAACGAGTTTTCCCATTATGTTTTGCATCTAATAAATGATCAACGTGCGAATATTTCGTAACGAAACGTAAACGCCCATGCTCACTTTCTCCAATGAATTCAATCGCCCGCTTTAATGCATGTGTTAAATGATCAATTCCAACAATATCTGATGTACAAGCCGCTTCAAACCTTGTTATTTCTGGTGCTCTTTCATCCATATACTGCTTTGCCTTCTCAAATATTTCATCAAGATTGACATACACGCGAACGTAAGGCTTACTCCCAAGTGTTGTTTGCAAATAGCAATAATGACAATGTCCCATACACCCCGTTGCGAGCGGGATTGCATATTCAGCTGACGGTTTTGACGTATCAAACTTTAATGTTTTCCTCACCCCAACGACAAGTGTTGCCTTTGCATTACGATACTTTTGCAAGTCATTTTCACCTGGCAAATTTCTAATTTGATTATGGGATGTCGTTTCACGAATTTCTAATCCCATCTTCGTAAACTTCTCATACAGCTCTTTTCCAAGCGGATATTCGAGTGCCTTCGGTTCAAAGTAAACGAGTTTTGGCATAAATGGTTTCATATACTTCCCTCCTCTCGTTAGTATGGGAAACGATGAAAAATTAACACTCATTAAAGTTTTCCACTTCAGTAACTTGCGTTGCAAGTTACTGAATGTTATAATTTGGATAACAGCTACCTTGCAACGCAAGTTACCTGAGTAAAAGGTGGTGAAATCATGCACAGCCAAATGTTAAAAGGTGTGCTCGAAGGTTGCATCCTATACATCATTTCACAAGAAGAAGTGTACGGATATGAACTGAGTACAAAATTAAATAAACACGGATTTACATTCGTAAGCGAAGGAAGCATATATCCGTTATTGTTACGTATGCAAAAAGAAAAATTGATTGAAGGAACATTAAAAGCCTCCTCACTCGGTCCAAAACGTAAATATTATCACGTAACCGATAAAGGATTAGAACAGCTTGAAGAATTTAAACAAAGCTGGGGAATGGTTTCAACAACGGTGAACAATTTATTACAGGGAGAGTGATGAGGATGAATGCGCAAGACATGATTAAATTGAACAACAAAAAACGCGAACTTCTAACACCTGAAAATGAAGTTGTTTATAGCGATATGTTAGTTTATCTTCGTTTATCTAACGTGCCAGAACAACAAGTAGAAGAACTATTACTAGAAATATTAGACCATCTCATCGAAGCACAAACAGAAAATAAAAATGCTTATGACATTTTTGGTGATGACTTACAATCTTATTGTGATGAACTCATATCGGCTTTGCCGGTTCAAACAATGTTAGAAAAAACTTCTTTAATCGGCTTTGTTATTAGCTTACTTCTCACTATACAGTTTGGAATGGACACCATTGCTTCTCTTTTCATTTTCTTTTTTGAAAAGAACACCGAAATAATAAGTCCACCTTTTAGTATCCTTGGAACTACTTTGTCGGTTTCAATAATTATACTAGGTATACTATTCATTTTATATTTATTAAAGCGGTACTCCTTTGATCAGAAAATGAATTGGAAAAGAAGAATTCTATTTGGATTCGCATTTGCTATCCCATTTTGTTCCGCTATATTCTTAAATATTTATTTTAAAAAACAACCTTATCTCATTTATCATCTAACCTTTTGGCAAAACGCCTTAATCGCTATCTTATTTTTTGTTTTATATAAATTACTATATAAAAAATCAAATTTTTAACAGCCTTTCAAAAGGCTGTTTTTCTTCTGTCTAATTTTACAAATTGAAAAATTTCATAAAGAAAATAAGAAAAATGCAAAATAATTAAAGTTAATTGTTGACGTGATGCTTTTATTATCGGTATCATAAATCTTCGTGAGCAATTATTTTTCGTTATACGATTTTTTTATTATTACTGAATTTTTGAGAGGAGAAATTAAATGTCAGTTAAGAAGAAAACGCAAGTACGCACCGGCAAAATGGTACGTGAACTAATGTTAGCAGACGAAGATGTAAATGCTTCGCTAATTATGGTATATAGTGAAAACGGTGTAAACGCAGAAATTAAAATCGAGGGCTTAACGCCGAAATGTAACGAAGAATTATTTTTGAGCGGAAACGTGGATTGGAACAAGAGTGTTATTTATAAAATTGTTGATTTCACTGGGAACGCTGAGGTTGGTAAAGTTACATTAACAGCGATGAACAAAAATAATGTTTCTCTAGAAGTTGAACGCGTTATGTGGAGCAAAGAAAATAAAGAAGCTGCTGAGCAAGAAGAAACTGTTGTAGAAGCTACTCCGAAAAAAGAAGTAGTTGTAGAAGCTCCAAAAGCAGTTACACCTGCTCCAAAACCTGTTACGCGAGTAGAAACACCTGCAGCATCTAAACCTACTCCGGTACCGACACCGAAGCCAGTAAGTGTAGAAGCAGCTGTGGAATTATCTACTCCAGCACCTGTGAAAAAAGCAGCACCAACTCCAGTTACAAAGCAAGAGACAGCACCGGTCGCTCCTGCAAAACCGAAGCAACCTGCTTTGACTGAAACAAATACAAAACTACAAGAAAATTATGTGAAACTTGTGAAAAAGACAATTGAAGTTTGTCAAGATTACGAGCTTGGCATCGACATAGATGATTCTATTGAAAGCTTAAAAAAAGAACTACAAAGCCAAGGTATTAGCGTTACATTTGACAAAGAAATTATGGACGTTGTAAATCGCCTTCGTTCTTTACAAGATAAAGGAATCAAAGTAGAAAAAGTACTTAATTTACTATAAAATAATAAGAGGTGGCAATTGCCACCTCTTATTTTTTATAATTCCATTCCTTACTCTCATACTTCTCTTTTGCTAATGTTTGCACTTCATGTAACTGTTCTTCTGTTAATTCATACGGAACAAGCTCTACATCTAATCCTTTTTCAAACCCAACCTCAAACGCTTTAATTAGCTGTTCAATTGTAAACGTACGGTCTGTTAATTCATTAATTGCTACCGCTTTAGAAGAGAACATACTCTTCATACGCTCTTTTACACGTTCATTCGGGAATAAAAACAGATCGTATAATTCATCTAAATCTATTTCTAACGGAATCGATCCGTGCTGTAAAATCACACCTTTTTGACGTGTTTGAGCACTACCTGCGATTTTCCTTCCCTCTACTACAATTTCATACCAAGATGGTGCATCAAAGCATACTCCTGAACGTGGATTTTTTAAATTTTCACGGTCTGCTTCTGTTTTTGGAACTGCATAATATGCTTCTAATCCTAATGCCTTAAAACCGTCTAATAAACCTTGCGAAATAATACGATACGCTTCTGTAACTGTTTTTGGCATATTTGGATGATCTTCAGACACAATAACACTGTACGTTAATTCTTTATCATGTAGTACACCCCTGCCGCCTGTTTGACGACGAACGAATCCATATTTCTTTTCGTTAACTACATCCATATTAATATCTTTTTCAACACGCTGGAAATACCCAACTGTTAATGTTGGTACTTCCCATTCATAAAAACGAATGGTTGGTGGCATTTTCTTTTCACTTTGCCAATTTAATAAACATTCATCTAACGCCATATTAAATGCCGGTGAACATTGACCAGAGTTAATATAACACCATTTTTCTTTTCCCATCCTGCACCTCATATAACCAATTATTTTTCACATTCTCTAGTCTACCAAATTCGACAAAATTTGTGAAAGAATACGAAATTTCTTCTTATATGCAAATGAATCTGTTGCATAAATACATACGGGCATTATAATATTGAAAGTAGGATAAGAAAAAAGGGAGCGATAGAACCGTGTCAACAACTTGGATTATTTTATTAGCCGTAATCGTAGCGTTCATCGGCTACACTGTATGGATGTATTTCTATCAGAGAAAATTAATTAAAACACTTTCAGAAGAAGAGTTTCGCGCTGGCTACCGTAAAGCACAGCTTATCGATATTCGCGAAGCAGACGAATATACTGCAGGACATATTTTAGGCGCACGTAACATTCCGTTATCACAAATTCGCCTTCGTCATAAAGAACTTCGCAAAGATCAACCAGTTTACTTATACTGCCAAAGCGGATTCCGTACTGGTCGTGCAGCTCAATACTTAAAAAAACAAGGCTACAAAGATTTCTACCAATTACAAGGTGGATTCAAAACGTGGACTGGAAAAATTAAAAAGAAATAATAACATACAAAAACTAGCTGAATCATTCAGCTAGTTTTTTCATTCCATATTATTTGCAATGTATAATAAATTTTGCTTAATCACATCTTTATCATTCTCTTGTGCATTACGATACAGCAGCTGATATTCAAGTCCTTTCTCTTTCCAAATAAGCGTAGCGAATTCATCTCCTCGCCCAGAGTCATCTTTATTTTTAAAATAAGCGAATGCTCCACTATTCAATTTCATTTGTTCTTGAAATCGTTTCTCTTCCACGAGATCCGGAAAACTATAAGGAAAGTTCGCAACATTTAACTCAATATACTCATTTCTACCTGGCTCCCGCTGTTTATATTTAATCATTAAAACAGTGTTCTTTTTCCCAATCGTTCTGACTTCCCCCTTCACATCACTCGTAATGTCATACGGTAAAAACTCCGGAACTTTAAATTTCACCGGAAAATATTTCGGAAGCTCCTTTAGCGGAATAGGATCCGTAACACGATCCATCACTCCCCCTGTTGTTCCCACAAAGTTTTTTTCTTCTTGCATCGTTTGCTGAAACGAACATGAACTTAGCACTAGACTAGAAAACACGAAACAAATGATTCTTTTTTTCAATTTGTTTCCGCCCTTTCTTCATACCGCTCTCTTTATGAATAAAGCGTTAATGCCCGATTGGTGGGGCTAATAACCCGCGGGAGATGCCCGACTGATTAAAGTTTCACTTTGTATGCTATTCATATTCGCTTCATTAACAAACTCCCCCTTTGAAAACTTTCCACGTTATTCTCACACATTTTGACAAAACTTCTTTTATAGACGCAAAAAAGCCCCCTATCATTCTTACGCCCAAATAAAAAGGTTACGCGAATAAAAAGAAGCCTTATTTATAACATAGTTTGTGAAAAGCTTTTCAGGTCAAGATTTTTTCATTCTTATTATTTTCCCTTTATAATAAGGGAAAGAGGTGATACATATGGCCAATATAAAACAAATTGCAAAAACTGCTGGTGTATCCATATCAACTGTTTCCCGCGTCCTTAATAATCACCCTTACGTAAAAGAAGAAAAACGTAAGCGTGTTCTAGATGCTGTTGAAGAATTGAACTATGCAAAAAATATAAATGCTATTCATTTAATAAAGGGAAAAACATATACAATCGGGGTTATGCTCCCTTTCATTAATCTTCCATACTTCAGTACAATTATTGAAGGAATCGGAAACGAAGCGTTAACAGCTGGATATCACATTAATTTATGTCAAACAAATTACGATAGCCTCGAAGAGATTCGTGTTCTTGAAATGATGAAAATGAAACAATTCGACGGAATTATTATTTGCTCTCGAACGAGTTCTTGGGAACAAATTGAACCTTTCGCAAAATTTGCCCCTATTATTTCATGTGAAAAGATAAAGCATCCCCTCATTTCATCCGTCTACGTAGATCACTATGAAGGCTTCCGTCTCGGCACTGCCTATTTACTCAGTAAAGGCCATGAAAAAATCGGAATCTGTTTAGCAAGAAAAACGAGTGCAAATTCTATGGAGCGCGAAAAAGCATTTGCTGATACGCTGCATAACGAAGGTAAAACGGTACATCCAGATTGGATTTTTCATCAATGCTATACGATGCAGGATGGCGCAAAAATACTTCATCGCATTTTAAACATGAAAAATCGCCCAACCGCTATTTTTACAGCGAACGATCAAGTTGCAGCTGGTTTATTAACAGAGGCGCGAAAACATGGCATTCGAGTCCCTGAAGAACTTGCTATCCTTGGATTTGATAATCATGAAATTTCAAAGGCGTTAGAAATTTCCACAATTGAACACCCCGGTCTCGCAATGGGCTCACATGCTTTTTCTTTATTCCATAAACAAATCCAAAGCGAGCAAATTGCCGGGAAGGCAGAAGAGCTTTCATTCCATTTAATTGAGCGAGATACTGTCTAAAAAAAGAGCGTTACCTGTAGCGCTCTTTTTCAGCTCTTCACCTATTGACTTTATATTTTCCATCTCATATAATGAACCTAACGAACGGTAGGTAGGGGATGAAAATGACAGCAAACCGCATTAAAGCTGTAGCACTTTCTCATTTCGCACGCTACGGCTACGAAGGAACTTCATTGGCAAATATTGCTCAAGAAGTTGGGATTAAAAAACCATCGATTTACGCACACTTTAAAGGAAAAGAAGAGCTATATTTTATATGTTTAGAATCTGCTCTTCAAAAAGATTTACAGAGCTTCACAGACGATATCGAAAAATTTTCAAATTCGTCTACTGAAGAATTGCTCTTACAGTTACTAAAGGGCTACGCAAAACGATTTGGTGAAAGTGAAGAATCAATGTTTTGGTTACGAACTTCTTATTTTCCGCCTGATGCATTCCGCGTACAAATTATCGAAAAAGCGAATGCACACATTGAAAACGTCGGAAAACTTTTATTCCCTATATTTAAACAGGCAAACGAGCAAAGTGAACTGCATAACATTGAAGTAAAAGACGCTCTAGAAGCTTTTCTATGCTTACTGGACGGACTTATGGTGGAACTACTATTCGCAGGTTTAAATCGCTTTGAGACTCGTTTAAACGCCTCTTGGCAAGTATTTTGGCGAGGTCTTTCAAACTGACGGATTGCTCCTTTGCAATGCGTCGTTTTTAAGCCCTTTACCTAACGACTGGTAGGAAGGAGAAATGACATATGGCATGGATTTATGTAATCATAGCTGGTATTATTGAAATCTTTTGGGTTATTGGACTTAAAAAAGCGGAGGCACCACTTGAATGGGCTGGTGTTGCGTTATTAATTACAATTAGTTTCGTCTTATTATTTAGAGCTTATAAAGATTTACCTGTCGGCACTGTATACGCAGTCTTTACAGGAATTGGAGCTGGTGGGATCGTTCTTACAGAGATTTTCGTCTTCGGAGAACCTTTCTCTATTGTAAAAGTTTTATTAATCGGTTTAATCTTCTTCGGAGTAATTGGGCTAAAACGAGTAACAGAAGAAAAAGAAGCGAAGGAGGCCGCATAAAATGGCTTGGGTATTTTTAATTCTAGCTGGTATTTGTGAAATTATTGGTGTACTCTTTATGAAAGTAGCCACTGAAAAGAAAGGCTGGGCACCAAAAGTTATTTTAATCGCTAACTTCGGCGTAAGTTTCTTCTTCTTATCCCTTGCGATGAACACGTTACCGATGGGAACTGCTTACGCGATTTGGACTGGAATCGGAACTGCGGGAAGTGCACTTCTAGGTATTCTTATTTTCCGCGAATCAGCGGATTGGCGTCGTCTTGCCTTCTTAAGTTGCATTCTATGCGGCGCTGTTGGCTTAAAACTATTAAGCTAACGTGAGGTGAATGTCATGTGGAAAGAAAAAGGAAAACAAATGTTAGCATGGATTACACTCGGGAGTGTCATTCTATTGCAAATCAGTTTTCATATAATAGAATGGTTGTTTCATAAAATAGTATCCATTCTTACCTTCCTTCCTAGCATGGCACTTGAAATTGCATCTATTGCTTGGTCAGTTATTGGCTCCATTGCAATCGTCATTATATGGAGTATCGCCAAACTATGGAATAAATTATTTAAAAAGGACAGTACTTCTGAAAAAGAGTAACTGTCCTTTTTTATATTCATTCAGACTTTCTGTAGAAGTTTGATGTGATAAGACAAAGAAGACCAACTATGACAATACTTATACCAATCCCTTTATGCAAGTTAGGAAATGGTGATGGGATATCTGAGTAAAAATTTGCTAAAATGAGACCGATTGAAAATAAAAATATCCCTATTCTATATAACCATTTTCTTTTGTTCATCATTCTCCCCCTAACATTTTTCATACACTCCTTTCTTTTGGACATACTACCTAAAAAAGGAGTGGATAATATGCAAAATTCTATACATAAGCAGATCCTATTTTTATTTTTCCTCTTTCTCATTCTCGTTATCGTTTTCAGCTTTATATTACATACTCCAAAAGATGTTGTACCAAACAGCCTCTCTGTTTATAAACTCTTACTTTCATATTGTCGTTATTGAAGAAGGTGCCTTATATAAGGCACCTTTTAAAATTCTCTCTTCTCATACAACTTCACTGAAACGAAGACAGATACTATGAACATGCATATTGAACTAACAAATAACACACTGTTATATAGTTGAATTTGTTCTAGGTTGATTCCAAAGAAAATAGAAGAAACCGCCATAGGTGCTATTAGTATAAAAATCGCAATAAAAATAGTTTTTTTATACGCTAACCAAAACGATATTGGTAAAATAAAACTTAAATACATTAAAATAAAGCTAATACTAGCAACCATTGTCGTTTCAATAAATCCAAATAGGTTAACCCCATTCTTCATTCCCATCGTGAAACAACCGACCGTTACGCTTATAAAAAGAATAATAATTGCTACTATATATTTCGCATACACAACCTGTTTTCTTAATATTGGCAAACTATTTAAGATGACTTCACTCTTATTTTTACTATCCTCTTCAAATGTTTTTACCGTTGCCCCAACTGTAATAATTACTGACATAATGATGAATAAATTTTCCGTATCTGTTAAGGCCATATAAAAGAAAACAGGATACAGTATGTACCAAATTAAAAATTTCCATTGCACGATAAAGTCTTTTATTATAAGTTGCTTCACAATCGCTCCCTCCTTATAAATCACGCTCATTGTATAAGTTAATTGAGAGTAACATGGACATAACATACAAAATAAGAAGTCCAGCTATAAAACAAACATTTACGACTAAACTCGTGCTCCAAGCATTCTCTACATCTAACCATACTTTACTTACAATCAATCCACTTAATCCACCAACTATAATTCCCATAAAATAAGCACCCTGTTTCGAACTGCTATATTCTACCGAAAATTCAATTGGAAGTACGATCGTGCTATAAACCAATCCTCCCGTTATTCCGCCAAGAATCGCTCCCCACAGCATAAATCCATTTATATGTTCATTTTGCAACTGAATTAGACCAACTAAAAGTGAGAAAACCACACCTAAAAAAACTAAAATGCTTACAAATATGTATTTTGCTACGACAATGTCTTTACGATCAAACGGTAAACTATTTAATATTTTTTCACTCTTACTTCTAGCCTCATAACTCGTCGACCATATTGTTCCAAGGATAGGTATAGATATGCTAAGCTTCAAAAGAAGATTTTCGCTACCAAAATCAACAATTGTAAGGAAAAACAAACATATAAAACTAATAAATCCCAACTTTCTTTGCAACATCATATCTTTTAAAACTAGTTACTTGATCATGTATTACACCTCACTAAACCAATTCCTTAACATCACTTATTAGTTTTTATATAAGAAGGATTAAAGCTCTTTCTTTTTAAAACTCACAATAGCTACAAACATTGAAGCTAAATAACTTACACAAGCGCCTATACTTAAAATACTTATGACTAATAGCACATCGGAAGTTCGAAAAATTATTAGCATAAGCCTTTCATCCGTAAATATATTGCACATAAATCCTAGTAAGCCTATTATAGGAAAAAGCATAACTAATCCCAACATAGTAACCATTCGCTTATCCTCACTATATTTTATGGGAAGGATCATAACAGCATACAGAATAGAAAAGAAAATAGCTATAAATGCTGCATACCAAGGAATATTTATATTTTCTTTTAATACAAATACAGGTAGTACAAAGAAAACGAATGTAATGATTAAGCTGAATGCCATAAATAATAGTGTCGATATGTATTTCGCAATGACAAGATCTTTCCTAGTAAAAGGTAGACTTACTAACACTTTTTCCGTACTATTTTTCTCCTCATTTGATAAAGAGATTGAAATCATCAAAAGACATATAGCAAAACAAACATATGCTAATTGAAATGGTTCTATAGTGTTTTGGAATGCTCCGTATATTGGTAAGATTAAATAGATAAGAAACATTTTTCTTTGTAAGAAAAACTCTTTCAAAATTAACTGTTGCATACAATTCCTCCCCTACAAATCACGTGCTTCATAAATTTTAATTGTAAGAAACATAGAAGCGATATAAATACTGACTAATGCAATGAATCCAACTATAAATACACCAATATGCATAGGATTCATAATCCACTCCATGAATGAAGGTGTTGTTTCATCCAATCCATCTCCTATGAATATCCAAGCAATTCCACCAACTGCCATTGATGCTCCTGACACTATACTTCGTGCTATCTTTGACCTTGTAATATAATAACTAGGAAAGAATGTTACAACAAAAAATACGGCGTAAACAGCTCCATTTATTACTTCATACCATGGAATTTCAATGTATAGATTCGGATGATAGGCACCGATATCACCAATGACCACAATGCCTCTTACAAGAAAAACAACTAACATCGTAGAGAGTATGCCAACAACAATAAATATTGCACTGGAAACATATCTAGCAATTATGATATCCTTTCGGCTTACCGGTAAACTATTTATAATAATGTCACTGTTATTCCTTTCATCCATAAAAGTTAACGTCATAACGGAAGAAAGGGTTATAAATAGACAACTCATCGAAAATAACAATTCACCACTTGGATCTAACATAAATAATACAAGAGGCATAATTAGATTCACTAACCACGTTACCCTAAAAAAGAACAAATCTTTATATATGAGCTGACGCACAGGCACCTCTCCCTTTTGCGGTGTAAACGATAATATCATCTAATGTAGGCTTTTCTAGTACAACCTCATTTCCAAACCAATCGATAATTGCTTGTTTATCCTTCGCTAAACCTTCGAAACCAAATTTATTTTTTCGTAATCCAACAAATAATTCGTTTCCTTCTCGGTCTAATAAATCATTACTTCCTTTTACTATTACGTAGTTCTCCATTAGTTCATCTTTCTCACCAGTAAATATAATTTCTCCATCATTGATGAACGTAATATAATCTGCGATGCGCTCTAAATCTGTTGTAATGTGCGTTGAGAATAATACAGATACTTCATCCTCCATTACAATTTCTTGCAAAATATCAAGTAATTCACTTCGAACAACTGGATCTAATCCTGCTGTCGGTTCATCCATAATGATAAACTCTGCGTGATGTGAAAGTGCGATAGCAATCGCAAATTTCATTTTCATCCCTTTTGATAGTTCTTTAATTTTTTTATACTTCGGAACTTGTAATCTGTGCATATACGATTGATACTGCTCTTCGTCCCACTTTTTATATAATGGTGCAATAATACGTTTCATTTGTTCACACGTTAAATCTTCGTAGTAATGATTTTCATCATATACAAAACCAATATTTTGTTTTATTTCCTTTTCAGCTTTCTTATTGTCTTTGCCAAAAATTTTTATATCGCCGCTATCTTTTCGAATTAAATTCATAATCATTTTGATTGTCGTACTTTTCCCTGCGCCATTCGGTCCGACAAATCCCATAATATATCCGCGTGGTAACGTAAAACTTATATTTTTCACTGCAAAATCTTGATAACTTTTACAAACATTTTTTAGCTCTAACATCTCTTATTCCCCCTCATATAAACACGCAATCATCTGCTGTAAATCTTCAAGTGAAAGCTGCAACGCTTTACTTTCATTTACAATCTCTTCCGCTTTACTTTCCAATAGACGAAGCCTTTGTTCTTTTAGTAGTTCATTATTTTTACGTGAAACATAAGTCCCCTTCCCAGCAACAGTTTCTATATATCCTTCTTTTTCAAGCTCCTCGTACGCACGCTTCGTTGTAATTACACTAATTTGTAATTCCTTCGCTAAGCTACGAATAGACGGTAATTGGTCTCCACCCTTTAAACCACCATTTAAAATAAGCTGGCTTAATTGTTTTCTTATTTGTACATAAATAGGGTCTTGGGAAGAATTCGAAATAATAATATTCATGTTTTCCTCCAGTGTGTATATACTGTATATACCTTATATACACAGTATATACACACCATCCTATTTTCGGCAAGAAAAAAAGACCAACATTTTCCTGTTGGTCTTTCGTATATGTATCACTTTTCAAAGCGATCTAACATCTCATCTCTCATTCCGAAACTCACTACCGCAATTCCTACATACATAAACAGAAGGAACGCCGGATGAACTGTGTTGTACCAAGTGCTATCAACAATTAAATAAATCGTTAATGCTACAACAAGAACAAACGCTAAGATAAACATATAAAAGTGTCTTGTACTACCCATAATAAACTCCTCTCTTCTCTCGTCACCATTCAACAGTATATTGTATCGAATAATTCGATATGACTCAAGGTTAACTTTCTGTTATGTAATCAAGTTCCACCTTTACAATGTCCTCACATGCTATTGAAATGATTGTTCCTTTCTTATCAATTGCCGTCACTTCTCTATTATCCATTACACGATGTGCTACTCTTTCTAATACTTTTCCTTGATCTCGATAACAAAATTCTTTTACATCTTTAATCGTTTTTCCGTTTTCTAAATGGTATATCATTCTATAACACCGATATCCCACATTTTCACCCCCAACTTGCTCGTTTTTTCACATATACATAAAAATGAGTCATTCCTATCTCATTGCATCTTCTTAATTTCAATAAAATTCTAACAAAAATAAATACTTTTATCAAACTGACTTTTTCAACAAAATCACCTATGAAACTACTTCTTTACACCATTATGAAACAAAAAATATAAAATTTTAACATTTTCTTCACTAGTTCTGCATAAAGTGAAACTTTAATCAGCGGGGGATTTTTGTTCATCCCCATTGATTATCAGCCCACAAATCGCGGGACAAATTCTCCATACAAAAAAAAGAACCCGCATATAGCGAGTTCTTCCTTTGTTATTCTAATTAAACTTGTACAGGAGCTAGCTTTTCATAACGTAAAACTGGTTTACGAGCGGCCAATGTTTCATCCAAACGTTTAATTACCGTTGTATGTGGCGCTTCTTGTACAACTTCTGGATTTTCTTCTACTTCTTTAGCAATTTGAATCATCTTATCAATGAAACCATCTAATGTTTCTTTTGATTCTGTTTCTGTCGGCTCAATCATAATACATTCTTCCACATTTAATGGGAAGTAAATTGTCGGTGGATGGTAACCGAAATCAAGCAGGCGTTTTGCGATATCTAATGTACGTACGCCAAGTTTCTTTTGGCGACGACCTGATAATACAAACTCATGCTTACAATGTCTATCGAACGGAAGATCATAGAATGGTGCTAATCTTCTCATCATATAGTTCGCATTTAATACCGCATACTCCGTTACTGCACGTAGTCCATCTGGACCCATAGAACGAATGTATGTGTATGCACGAACGTTAATTCCGAAGTTACCATAGAATGGTTTTACGCGTCCAATTGCTTCTGGACGATCATAGTTAAAGTGATAGCCATTTTCCGTTTTCTCTAAAATTGGTTTTGGTAAGTACGGAATTAAATCAGCTTTCACACCTACTGGACCCGAACCTGGGCCACCGCCGCCGTGAGGACCTGTAAATGTTTTATGAAGGTTTAAATGCACAACGTCAAATCCCATATCTCCTGGGCGCGCTTGGCTTAATACCGCATTTAAGTTTGCACCATCATAGTATAATTTACCGCCTGCGTTATGGACGATTTCTGCCATTTCTAAAATATTTTCTTCGAATAGACCTAATGTATTAGGATTTGTTAACATAAGTGCTGCTGTTTCTTCGTTTACAACACGTTTTAAATCTTCTAAGTCAACAAGACCATGTTCATTTGATTTTACTGTAATTGTTTCAAAGCCAGCTACAGTTGCAGATGCTGGATTCGTTCCGTGAGCAGAGTCAGGAACAATTACTTTCGTACGGTTAAAGTCACCATTTGCTTCATGGTATGCACGAATTAACATTAAGCCTGTCCATTCTCCGTGTGCACCAGCTGCTGGTTGCAATGTAACAGTATCCATACCTGTAATCTCAATTAAGTGCTCTTGTAAGTCGTACATTAATTCCATTGCACCTTGTACTGTCTTTTCATCTTGTAATGGATGAATATTTGCAAATCCTGCGAAACGAGCTACATTCTCATTAATTTTCGGATTATATTTCATCGTACAAGATCCAAGTGGATAGAATCCAGAATCTACACCGTGGTTACGGTTTGAAAGTGCTGTATAGTGGCGCATAATGTCAAGTTCAGATACTTCTGGTAGCTCTGCATCTTCTACTCGAATATAATCGCTCTCAAACACATCTTCTAGTTTCACTTCTTCTACATCTAATTTTGGTAGGCTATATCCTATGCGTCCTTCTTTACTCACTTCAAAGATAAGTGCTTGGTCTTGATTCTTCATTGGATAGCCCCCATTTCGTTTACAAGTGTGTCAATTTCCTCTTTTGTACGAAGCTCAGTTACTGCTACAAGCATATGGTTCTCATGCTCTTTATAATCACGGCCTAGGTCGTAACCGCCGATAATATTCTTTTGTAATAATGCATCGTTTACTTCCTTCACTGGACGCTTGCAATCTACAACAAACTCATTGAAGAATGGTCCAGCAAATGTTACAGTGAAGCCTTTCGCTTCAAATTGACGTTTTGCATATTGTGCTTTAGAAATGTTTTGACGTGCCATTTCTTTCACACCTTGTTTACCAAGTGCCGTCATTGCAACTGATGCTGCTAATGCATTTAACGCTTGGTTTGAACAAATGTTAGACGTCGCTTTATCACGGCGAATATGCTGTTCACGTGCTTGTAACGTTAATACAAATCCACGTTTACCATCTGAATCTACAGTTTGTCCAACAAGACGTCCTGGAATTTTACGCATAAATGCTTTCGTTGTTGCAAAGTAACCACAGTGTGGTCCACCAAACTGCGTTGGAATACCAAATGGTTGTGCATCACCGATTACAACATCAGCACCAAATTTTCCTGGTGGTGTTAATGCGCCTAATGATAATGGGTTTGAAGAAACGATAAATAATGATTTTTGTTGATGAACGATTTTTTCAATATCAGCTAATTTTTCAACTTGTCCGAAGAAGTTTGGATATTGAACGATTACACAAGCAACTGTATCATCTACTTCACTTTGTAATACGTCTAAATCTGTTACACCATCTTTATGATTAATTTCAACAACTTCAAGATGTTGACCTTTTGCATACGTTTCAAGTACTGCTCTTGATTCTGGATGAACTGCACTAGATACAAGAATTTTCTTTTTGCGAGTATGGCCAGCTGCTAGCATTGCCGCTTCAGCTAAAGCTGTACCTCCGTCGTACATAGAAGAGTTTGCTACATCCATTCCTGTTAATTCACAAATCATTGTTTGGAATTCAAAGATTGCTTGTAATTCCCCTTGTGAAATTTCTGGTTGGTATGGCGTGTAAGCTGTATAAAATTCCGAGCGAGAGATAACGTGATCTACAATTACTGGAGCGTAATGATCGTATACACCTGCTCCTAAGAAAGAAGCGTATTCTTTTAAGTTAGCATTTTTACTAGCCATTTGAGTTAACTCTTTTAAAAGCTCTGGCTCTGATTTTGCTTCTTTAATTTTTAAATCCCCTTTAAAACGAACACTCTCTGGAATATCAGAGAATAACTCATCGATCGTTTGAACGCCGATCGTTTGTAACATTTCTTTTTTGTCTTCTTCTGTCATTGGAAGATAACGATGCAACATGAAATCTACCCCTCTCCCCGTTACTTTGAACGTTTATAAAATGGTGTTGGAACAACTACTGCTTTGACGCGTTTATTACGAATTTCAATTTCTACTTCTGTATCAACTGCTGCGTATTTTACATCAATTAGTGCTAAACCAATGCTTTTCTTTAACGTTGGAGATTGTGTACCACTCGTTACTTCCCCGATTTTTTCTTCTCCAATAAATACAGGGTAATGTGTACGAGGAATTCCACGTTCGATTACTTCGATGCCGACTAATTTACGAGGCGCACCGTTTTCTTTTTGCTCTTTTAACGTTTCTTTTCCAAAGAAGTCTGCTTCTTTATTTGGTTTTACCGCAAAGCCGATGCCAGCTTCAATCGGTGTAATATCTTTTGATAATTCTTGACCATAAAGTGGTAATGTTGCTTCGAAGCGAAGTGTATCGCGAGCACCTAAACCACATGCTTTTAAGCCTTCTTCTGCTCCAACTTCAAGAAGTTTTTCCCAAAGTTTTGCAGCATCTTCACTCTTACAGTAAATTTCAAATCCATCTTCACCTGTGTAACCTGTACGAGATACAAGTGCTGGAATTCCATCTACAAGAATATCGTTTTTAAATTTAAAGAACTTAATTTCTTTCAAATCTTCTGACACAACTTTTTGTAAAATGCCTTCTGCTTTTGGACCTTGAATTGCAAGCTGTGCAACTTCACTAGAAACATTGACTACTGTCGCATCGCCAATTACATGGCTAGCTAACCATTCGTAATCTTTCTCGATATTTGATGCATTGATTACTAATAAATAGTCTTCTTCACCACGTTTGTAGATTAATAAATCATCTACTGTACCACCATTTTCGTAGCACATAGCTGTATATTGTGCGCCTCCTACCTTTAAGGTAGAAACGTCATTTGTAACAACACGTTGTAAAAATGCTAAACTATCTACACCTTTTACCTCAACTTCTCCCATATGAGACACATCGAACAAACCTGCAGCCGTACGTACAGCTTCATGTTCTTCTTTAATGCTTGAAAATTGAACTGGTAATTCCCAACCACCGAAGTCGATTGTTTTTCCACCATACTTCGCGTATACATCAAATAACGGTGTACGTTGTAATGTAATCATGCTCTCTCCCCCTTATGCTTTGACAAATCAATAAAAGTTGCTCGCCATATCTAAACATTTTCACTCTGAAAAGATAGGATATACGGAATCTCATTATATTTTTTTATGAAAGCGTAAATAAAAAATCACTTTCTTGGATAAAATACGAAAGATTCCACACATTTCACACCATTATCCTAACATTATTCGCTATATTTCATCAATATTCTAGCATAAAAAATAATTTAGAATTTTTCATTCTTAATCTTATTAAATACAATTTTCAAAATTTAGCCCTTTATCTTTTCCTATTCTTTAATTTTCAGCAAGTGTAATAGAGCCTTATTACAAGGCTTATATAATAAAGATTTTTTTAATAATTACTTTAGTTTATAAAAGGTGGGAGAGTCGTAATGAATGTCGATATTTCCGTAGATCGAACGTGGCAAAACAATTTTTTAAATAGAATTAACGAAGATGGTCCTTGGACAAATTGGGATTTATATCATTTAGCTTATAAAACAGAAAAATCGTTACTTGTTCCTACTTTCGATGGATTACAAGCACCGAAGCATTTATCTCATTTCACACCACTTCCTCATCAATTAGAAGTCGCTCAAAATGTCATTGAACAAATGAATGGTAAAGCGATACTAGCAGATGAAGTGGGACTTGGGAAAACGATTGAAGCTGGGCTTATTTTAAAAGAATATATGGTCCGCGGCCTTGTGAAAAAAGTACTTATACTCGTCCCTGCCTCTCTCGTATCACAATGGGCATACGAATTAAATACAAAGTTTTTTATTCCAGCTGTAGCCCAAAAGAAAAGCTACTCGTGGGAACAAGCCGATGTGATTGTATCATCAATTGATACTGCAAAACGTTCACCGCATCGCGATATCGTTTTGAATTTAGAATATGACCTTATTATTATCGATGAAGCACATAAACTTAAAAATAATAAAACAAAAAACTATGAATTTGCACAACGATTAAAAAAGAAATTTTGCTTATTATTAACCGCTACGCCTGTTCAAAATAAGATTGATGAAATTTTCAACCTCGTTTCTTTATTAAAGCCAGGACATTTAGGCAATCAATCCAACTTTGAAGAATATTATGCTTCAAAAAATCGTTCCGCCGAATCTGATGAAGATTTAAAATCTCTTATTAACAAAGTGATGGTCCGAAATCGACGTCATAATACCGGAATTGATTGGCCAAAGAGACATGTACGTACAATTTTTGTTGAGTTTAATGAAGAAGAGCAAGCTTTGTATAATGGTATTGAAAATTGGCGAGGACAAGATGCCTTCACATCTGCTTTCTCATCGTTAACTTTAAAACGGGAAGCGTGTAGTAGTCGTGAAGCTGTTTACTATTCATTAAAAAAACATGTGGAAAAAAGGCAGAAAGAAAATGAGCATTACATAAAAGACCCGCATATTGATGTGCTAATGGACAAAATTAATCATATTCCTTTCAACTCAAAAGCGAATAAAGCACTAGAACTTATAAAAGAAATTGACGATAAAGTCATTATTTTCACTGAATATAGAGCTTCACAAATGTATTTACAATGGTTTTTACAACAACACGGTATTTCTTCCGTTCCATTCCGCGGCGGGTTTAAACGTGGGAAGAAAGATTGGATGAAGGAGCTTTTCCAAAACCACGCACAAGTATTAATTGCAACCGAAGCTGGTGGTGAAGGGATTAACTTACAGTTTTGTAGCCATATGATTAATTATGACTTACCGTGGAATCCAATGCGTCTTGAACAAAGAATCGGACGTATTCACCGTCTTGGTCAAAAGAATGATGTTCATATTTATAACTTAGCTACAAAACATACTGTTGAAGAACATATTTTGAAACTGTTATATGAAAAAATCAATTTATTTGAGCGTGTTATCGGTGAACTGGATGAAATTTTAACGAGAATTAATATGAAAAACATCGACGCACATATTCAAGAAATATTTGCGCAATCAAAAAGCGAAGGAGAAATCCGAATTAAGATGGAAAACTTAACATCTATTATCGACTTCGCGAAACGAAATGAAGCTGAGGTGCAAGGCTATGCAGCAACATGAAATTCATAATTACTTATACAATTTTTTTGAGGCGAATAACTGCGAAATTTTAAAGCGCTCCCCTCATCTATTAGATGTGCAGTTAACAATTGAGATGGATAAATTATTAATGAACCGTCCTTTTTATTGGCACTATCTTGAGAAAACAGGAGGCGTACCGAATCCGATGCGCCTTACTCTTCTTACAAATCCAGAAAGTGAAGAAAGCGATGGTGAGCTTATTCACTACGGTTCACCACGTCTTCATCAAATTTTCCAAACGACAAAAGAATTAGGCTCTTACATACGTTTATATGAGGAAGTACGGCATAGCGGAGCGACACATACACCACTCCATCCTTGGCTCGGTGTAAATATTAAAGTTTCCTATCAATGTGATCGAAAAAAAGACATCCTTCACTCCATTGGGATTCATCTCATTTCTGGCACAATGATTGCAAACTTTCATGAAACATTAGCTAAAATTAAACTTACACCGAAAATACCTGACTTTTGCTTTACGCTCTCGCCTATCATTAAACCGCAAAGCGGTTTACAACGTATAGAGGATGCTTTAAAAAATATTATTGCAGAAGATGACCATACGTGGGCGAAAGAAGCAAGAGTGCGCTGGAATCACGATTTAGATCTTTTAAATCGTTTTTATGAAGAAAGTGATGAACTCCCCGAAAGCTATCAAATTGAAAAACAAGCCTTGCAAGAGCAATATGAACCACGCATTACAGTACAAATTATTAACGGCGGACTCTTTTATGTTACCGCGAATCATTTTCTTTCTTAAAAAGCCCCTTCTGTTTTAGAAGGAGCTTTTTTTGAGTTATCCTCTATCGCCATTACGCTCTTGTTGTTTGTGCTTTGCCATACGTTTTTGATGCGCACGATCCTTTGCGCTCACATGATTAGCATCAGTTGGAAGATTTTCTTTTGAACGACCAATTCCATTACTCATCTTTATCACTCCTTTTTATATCTTTCAAAATACATCCTTATTTTCAGCTAGAGATACAATCCTTATACAAAAAAATAAGAGCAGCCATTGGCTACTCTTACTCACTCACATATTTTTGAAACATATCATGGATGCCTTTATTTACGAGGTTCGAGATCTGCTCGTCAGATTTATTCGGATAACGATCACGCAATCTGATAGATGCCTTCACCATTAAATTTTCTAATACAGAACGGCCACCTTCTCCATAAATAATTTCAGCATACTTAACAAGCCTTCCATCCTCTACTGTTGCTGGATTATGATTGAAGAAAAATTTACTCATTGTCTCCACCTCTCTATTTTGATAACGTTTACATTTATATAGATTATTTATGTTATTTATTTCACAATATTGTATGCATGTATATTTAATTAGTTTCATTATAAAGCAACATATCGATAGTAAATATGTGATTTTCCGTCCATTTTGTGAACAAGCCAAAAAAATGAAAGCGTTTCCTTTATTATATACTAAAAAAACTTACTACGCTAGGGGCAATTTTTTCAATCTACTAATCCCTCAAAAAGTGATATATTTTTTCTTTTCCCATTAAACATTATACAATTTTCAGAAATTATATTATAAAATATATGTATGACTTAAGGAGGATTTATATGAATCAAAATAAAAAAGCTATATTAGATCTTGTCTTTTATCTCGTAATCCCATTCCTCATTTGGAAATTTGCAAAACCTTATATCGATCCTTATTACGCGATGTTACTTTCCTCTGTTCCGGGGATTATTTATACACTGTATACCTTTAAAAAAGAAAAACAGTTTAACGTAACAGGATTCTTTATTTTAATTACACTCATTTCTAATACAACGGTAGACCTATTATCTGGATCAGCTGAACGAATGTTATGGAACGATGCGTATTATCACATCGTGCTCGGTATTATCGTTATATGTACCATTTTTATAAAAAAACCACTTATGTTATATTTCGCAGCAGATATTGCCGCATTGCAAGGCCATGACCGTGATAAAAGTCGTGAACTGTATCGTGATAGTCGTATCTATCCAGCACTACAATATTTAACGCTATTTTTCGGGCTACAATTCATATTAAAAAGCTTCTTAAAAATTTATTTCATCTCTGTTTTCGGTGTAGATGGCTATGGTGAAATGAGAGCGATTATGACCGCTGTTGGATGGGGCATTTCCATTTGTATCGGAATTGGATTTGTATGGGTAAACAATAAAATACATGCCGTTACAGAAGAAAAGGAATCCGTGCAGTAAATGAAAATCCCCTAGTAGCATCATACTACTAGGGGATTTTCATTTTACTACACATATTACGAAATCGTTAACTTGATTTTTTTCTTTTATTTTTTACGTTTCGATAAAACAAAGCAGCACTAAGCGGCATAACACCAAACCACTTATTCATAAATGGCTCTTTTTCAGCACGGCGTTGTTCTTTCTTTTGTTTACGATCTTCTTTTGGAGCATCCATATACGACACAAACTGCTGTGTCACAAAGCGAACATAATCATTAGTAGACATATTATCATCACCTCTACTTGATTAGTATGTCCACTTTTTTATTCATTAATCTTTTCTTTTAATTCATTCATGATTTGTTTTACCGATTTATTCGTCGTATCGATATGAATATGAGCCTCTTCATAATGAGCTCGGCGCGATTCAAATTTTGCCACAAATGCCTCTATATCTTTCTTCTGAAATAGTGGACGTGTCGTATCTTCACGAAGCCTTTCTGCAATTACATGTGGATCACAATATAAATACACGACAGTTCCATTTTCCTTCATCCACTTTCGGTTTTCCTCTCGCTCAATGATTCCACCACCAGTTGTAATAATTACATTACAACTGGGTAGTGAACGTAACATTTCACTTTCATATTCCCGAAAAGCGATTTCCCCTTCTTCGGCAAAAATATCACGAATTGCCTTCTCTTGCTTCTCTTCAATCTTTTGGTCGGTATCGACAACATCCATATGAAGTTCTTTACTTAATTCTTTTCCAATTGTTGTTTTCCCAGCTCCCATATAACCGGTTATGTATATAGATTTCATGTTCGTTCCTCTCAATCATCCGTTATTATTTGTTATTATAACGAAAGATTACATTATTTAATAAAAAAACGTTTTGTTCTCCTTGTACAATGAAGAACAAAACGTCACATACACGTTTTTACTTATAAGTGCCTCTTCTCACCCACTGCGTTGCAATCCATTTCTCACCTTTCGTTACAGGTGCCCCTCCATGTAACGTAAGCTCATTTAGTGATTGATCTTGATAAAAATACTCAAAGTATACTGCCATTCCCTTTCTAGGGTGCACAGAAAGATTTAATTTCGGGAAGAACGTTTCTCCGCCTTCTTCTACATCATTTAAGTACATGATAAGCGTACTGATACGATTATTAGCAGCTGATCTACTATGTTCCGCAAAATAATCATAGTGCGCTTTATATTGTTGATCCACTTCATAATTTAAAATGTGCAATCCTTCTCCATGCGCTACAGGAACATTCATGATAGATGAAATTCGTTTTTCAATCTTTACAGTAAGCTCATTGTCTTCCAAAAATGCACCGCTACTCGTTCGAATATCATTTACATCACGTGATGAACCAACTTTAGAACGTTTCATTTTACTTTTAGACAATTCAATCAATTCGTCGCATTCTTCATCACTTAATACATTTCCTAACACGACAATAAGAGGTTCTTCGAATTTTGAAATAATGTGTATTTCCCTATCTTCCGTCATAATTGCATTTCCTTTATGATCAAAAATAGTTTGTTCCTTATTTTCACCTATTTGATTGTTATTTGTCATTTCCCTATTCTCCCTAAAAAAATATGTTTGGATAGCTTGAATATATCATATTCTTTCTACCTTTCTCTTTTTTGAGAAAATTTAAACTTTCAATTGTTTTATTTATCCATTTCCTATAAAAAAACAACCTATTTTAAAATAAGAAATTATGGTTTTCATCCGTATATTTTACATGCTATCCTTCTATCCAATCGAATATTTTCTCATCCTTTTTTCTATACCGGAAACTAACCTTGTAGAAAACTTCTTGTTTTATTTTGCACTGCAACGAAACGAGTATAACATCGTTTTCAAAGACGTAATTCCCACTTGCTTCGCCCTTTTCATATTGAAAGAAAAAAGTATCTTCCTTTTCTTTTTGCTGTAAGTCTTTTTTTATATTTGTAATAGATCGATTTAGTAGTTCCTCCAGTACAAACTTTTGCTCTATTTCAATATAAAATTTTTTATCTATAAGCAACATATTCGTTTCGTATACAAAGAACGAAGTTAATAATACAAGAAAAATGATTGTTCCTGGCATCGTAAATCCATCTTGTTTTCTCATATATTTATTTCCATTTCGCTATACCTGACAGCTACACCTTCATATATTTTCCCACTCATATCTTTCACATTTATAAAGAGCAAATGAGGTGTTACTTCATACGAAACCATTTCAACATTTTGCAATATAACTTCTCTTCCGCGCATATTCACTTTTCTTATAAGATGATTATTCAATTTTTCATACGTCACTTCATCTCCAGTGCGAAGACGGAAGCGCAAAAGATTATCTTTATTTTCAGGGACTATTTTTTCTACAAAAGATACTTTACGAAACTCTAACTGTACTTGTCCTATAAACACATCCCATTCCCAATTATTTAATCCTTTTGATTGGTTGTTTTCTATTCCAATAAAATTTAAACGTGGCAAGAGTAAAAAGAACAGTGATAACAGAAAAAAACATACGATCATTTCTATTAATGTAAACCCAACTTCTAATTTATTTTTTCTCCTGCATAAAAGCATTGTTCCATCATTCTTCCTTTCACATCTTTCCACATAGCACAAACTTCATTTCCTCCCCAATATGTGTAATATACATTTCCGTTTACGACTTTTTCTTGCGGTCGTTTCGCCCCATTCTCATACATATATAAAGCTGCTTCCCTTTTTAATAATACAAATGCTTTATAACGAATTTGTATGTTTTTTCGTTCTTGCATAACCAATACTGTTTGCGGAAGTAGTAAAGATACTGCCATCATTACTATACTTAATGCTACAAGCATCTCAGCCATCACTGACCCTTTTTGACATTTCACGATACGTAAATCTCCCTCTCCCAAGCTGAAATACAATCTCATATTTATAACTTCGATACGAAAGTAAAATAGTGCCACCTCTATTAATATTTCCACTCGGATTATATGTCATCGGATTTGGAAAAGTATTCAAATCAATTTGTATATCGCTATCATATTCTCTTTTAATGATAGTAAGATTCTCACTTAGCTCCCCTATATAATACGTATGTCTATCTTTATACCATCGTAATGTATAGTGTTTTTGACGGTTTATCGCTAATTGTTGCATATACAAAATATCGTTTGAAAACTGTCTTAAAAATTGTTCCACTTTTTGTTTTTCATGTAATGAATGTACGTTAAAATACGTGACCATACTTAGTACAGAAATTGCAAATAGAACGAGTAGCATTTCTAAAAGAGTAAAACCTTTTTGTTTCACAGTTTCCCAGTTGTTACTGTGCCATCATTTGAAATATGAATGGCTTCACCATTCGGACACTCATCAACTGTAATATATTTTTCATCCCTTAGCTCTTTTAGCGAGGGAATTTTATTATGTTGTAAATGGTATGCTTGTATTTGAGCTTCTATAGATTTCACATAGGCTTTACATCCTTTTCCTTCGACGGATGAACGCTGTGTAACTACATTCGGAATAATTAATAGTAATAGTACAGTTATGACGACCATAACTAATAACATTTCTAAAAGGGTAAACCCTTCTTCATTCTGCATGTAAATGCCTCCTAAATAGAATTCATCATTTGAAACATTGGCATAATCATCGCTAAATACATAAGAACGACTATTCCTCCAATACACGTAAATAAAATTGGTTGAATGATCACTAACATACGTTTAACTTTTTGCTCCATCTTTTCCATAATAAGATTGCTATAGTCACCTAATTCAAGCGCCAAATTACCGTTTGCTTGTCCATGCGTAATAATATAAGAAAGTTCTTCCTCATAATATCCGCTTTTAGCAATAATAGATTGCAACGGTTCTCCTGCAATTAATTGGCGTTCAATTCGACCCGCTTCATATTGAAAGAACGGATGATAATTTTGCTCCATCATTATTGTTAGGGCCTCAAGTACTGATAGTCCACCTTGTAATAAACCGCTCAATTGAGTGGCGAAATAATGTGAATGCTTTAAAATAAGAAATGTTTTTACGAGGGGGATACGAAGCATAATTTTTACCTGCTTCATATGCGGGAGTTTCCGAAAGTAAAACATATATACACTACATCCAATCATAATGATAAAAATAGTGCTAAAAATAAGGCTGGGTAGCAGCTTAATTGCACTTAATATTTGTTCTGTAAGTAACGGTGCTGTAGAACCGAATGAACTATATACCGTGTCAACCTGCGGTAATAAAATGCGGTTAAAAACAAAAATCATGATTATTAAAAAGAACGCCAAAAACATAGGATACTGCATTATTTTCATCATATCTTTCCTATACTTATCCTTTTTATAAAGAAGTGCGCTCCCTTGTTGCAACGCAAAAGAAATATCACCATGTTGCTCAGCATAAAATAAATAACTTAACACCTCCTGATGAAACATTAATTGATGAAAAGAATCATGTAGACTTTTTCCATCTTTTAATCCATCAATCATGCGCTGCAATTGTACTTTCTTTTCTAAAGGTAATTGAAACTGTAAAAATTCTAATGCCTGCAAAAGGGAGTATCCTTTTTCTAATAGTTCTCCTAATCGTTTCAGCAATACTACTTGATCACTTAAACTCCATATTTTCTTAAACATACACATCCTCTTCTAAAAATCCTAAAGCGTATCCTTTTCGTATCGAAGATTCTAATGTTTCGTGCTTGTACGTGACACATTCCCCGTTTGCTTCTTTAATTGCTTGTTTTAACTCATATCCATATAACAACTCATAAATACTCGCTTGTCTTACCTGCCTCATTGATTTACATAAAGTTGAGCACTTTCTTTGGCAAAACGGACACTTCAATTCGACAAGTCGCTGTGCAGCTATAGCCAATAAAGATTGTTCAATCTCTTGCCTCGTTATACCGAAATCCATAAATCGGAGTATCGCCCCTTTCGCATCACTAGTATGCAGTGTCGTCATTACTAAATGTCCAGTCAAACTTGCTCTTATAGCGATTTTCGCTGTTTCTTCATCACGAATTTCACCGACTAAAATAATATCTGGATCATGACGTAAAATGGCCTTTAGTCCCGCCTCATATGTGATACCTGCTTTTTCATTTATTTGAATTTGTAATACATCGTCATTTCTTTTTTCAACTGGATCTTCAAGTGTAACGATGCGACGTGTTTTCTTTTTTTTAATTACCTCTAATAATGCATACATTGTTGTTGTCTTCCCCGAACCAGTCGGTCCAGTAAATACGAGTAACCCATGTGAATAGTGTAAAAAAGAGAGTAGTTTTTTCGCTGTACTTGGAAATAACGAAAGATGAGATAACGGCTGAATAGATGCTTGTAAATGGAGACGAATAACGAGACTTTCTTGGTATACGGTTGGAAGCGTGGAAAGGCGTAAATACACTTCTTGTCCATCCATTTGTAAATACAGTGAACCATTTTGTGGCTTCCGTCTCTCCCCTATATCCATGGATGCTAAAAATTTAAAGTGTGAAACAAGTTTTTCTCCAAATTCCTTTTCGATACAGTGTTTCGTCATTAAATCTTTTCCTATACGCAGTTGAACCGCTACATCCTTCTTCCGGGGCACAATATGTAAATCCGAAGCTTGTACCCTGCACGCCTCTTTCAAAATCGTATTCGCAAAAATTTCAATTCCATTCATCATTTTTTCCCTCCCCACTATGTATATAGCATGAAAAAATTCATAAGAAAAATCGGTATTTTTGTATTTTCAATAGAGGGAAAAGGAAAAATATGTTTGTGAAATTATGAACAATTTCCGAATTATTGTCTGAAATTACCTATATGGAAGTTTATCTGTATTATAATGTTATTATCTTGGATAAAGTGATAAAGGTGGAGATCCTCATGGAACAAGCTTTAAAAATTACAGGCGTATTATCTGACCCAACTCGTTATTACATTTATAAATATATTTCTCAAAAACATAGTTACGTAACTGTACAAGAAATTGCAGATGAGTTTGACATTCATCCAAACGTAGCACGTTTACATTTATCTAAATTAGAAGATGTTCATATGCTGAAATCGGAAACGAAGAAAACTGGAAAAGGCGGAAGACCAAGTAGATTATATGTATTATCTGAAGATGTGATTCAATTACAATTTCCATTCCGCGATTATCAATTGTTAGCAAGAATAGCATTTAATTCTTTACTTAGCCTTGGCGCCGCTGGTGAAAAAGCGCTATACGAAACGGGAAAACAATTCGGGGCCGAGTTAATGCAACAACATATGCAGCGTTTACATGTGAACGAAGATGCTTTAACAGTAGAGCAAAAAGTCCAAATTGCAAAAGAAGCTTTCTCAACAGCTGGTTTATCACCTGCATTTGAATTAAGTGCAGATGGAACGAAAATTTTCTATGATGTACACAATTGTCCATTTAAAGAAGTTGCTGTTCATCACCCAACTGAAATTTGTAATATGCACGGAGATATGATGAAAGGGATTTTTGAAATCCTATTCCCTAACACGGAATTAACTCGAAACGATAGTCTACTAGATGGATGTAAATCTTGTAATTATAAACTAACAATTTAATTTCTCATATAAAAAGAAGCCAATTATAATTGGCTTCTTTTTATATGAAAGAATATTTACAATAGTAAGAAAAATAAACTATAATGAGGAGAGGTTTACTTTTTTTAGAAAAGGAGGGAGATGGCATGGAGCGCATGTTTCGCGTTCTCGGCTTTTGGACTGGAATTTTCTCGGTTATGTTTTACGTAGGGGATATGCAACAGGCCGCACTACTATTTTTAGGACAAACAGGTTTCTTCGTACTTTTAAGCTATTTAAATTTAACAGAGCGTATGTATATATACGTATTCGGGGCATATTTAACTGTTTTCTTCATAGGATTTACATACTACACGACGTTTTTACTTGTCCCAGGAGCTGGACATTAAAGATGGCATTTTGCCATCTTTTTTTAATTCCGCAATTTCCTAGTTGACTTATAGGTTTTATTACCTTATATTCTATATAACAGATTGGAATTAGGGGGAATCAACATGAATACACTGCTTGTCGGAATTAACGTTGCAGTCATGCTCATCTTAGTTGGCGTATTATATTATATGCAACGTAAGCATGTATCTTTTAATAAACGTGTATTTACTGCTTTAGGAGTCGGAATTATATTCGGTCTTATATTACAATTTATTTATGAACCAACTTCTAAAGTAATTATTGAATCAAACACTTGGTTTGGCTTAATCGGTAACGGTTATGTGAAATTACTTCAAATGATCGTTATGCCACTTATTTTAGTATCTATTATTTCAGCCTTTACAAAATTACAGTTAACGAAAAACCTTGGTAAAATTAGTGGTCTTATTATCGGAATTTTAATTCTTACTACAGGAATTGCTGCAGCTGTCGGTATTGCTGCAAGTGCAGGATTTGATGTATCAGCAACAGGCTTACAACAAGGTGATGCAGAATCCACTCGTCTGAAGTTAGTTGAAGAAAGATTTACTTCTATTGAAAAAACAACAATTCCAGATAAATTATTAGAGCTGTTGCCTACAAATCCGTTTCTTGATTTAACAGGTGCTCGTCCAACATCAACAATTTCTGTTGTAATATTTGCAGCCTTTATCGGTATCGCCTTTATAGGGGTAAAACGAAAATATCCAGAACAAGCAGAACTATTTAAGAAAATGCTTGATGCTGTATATGCAATCGTAATGCGTATGGTAACATTAATTTTACGTCTTACTCCATACGGCGTATTAGCTCTTATGGCAAAAACAGTTGCTGGTAGCGACATTAATGCTATTTTAAAACTTGGTAACTTCGTGTTAGCGTCTTACGTGGCACTTATCGTAATGTTCGTTATCCACTTATTATTAATTGCTCTATCTGGTTTAAATCCAATTCAATATTTAAAAAAGGTGTTCCCTGTATTAACATTTGCATTCACATCTCGCTCTAGTGCTGGTGCAATGCCATTAAATATTGAAGCGCAAAAAGAAAAGCTTGGTATTTCCGAAGGGATTGCAAACTTCGCAGCATCATTTGGAGTATCTATCGGACAAAACGGTTGCGCAGGTATTTATCCAGCAATGCTTGCAATGATGGTCGCTCCAACTGTAGGAATTGATCCATTACAACCACAATTTATTTTAACTTTAATCGCTGTCGTTGCTATTAGCTCATTCGGTGTTGCCGGTGTTGGTGGTGGTGCAACATTCGCAGCGTTAATCGTACTATCTACAATGAACTTACCAATCGGTATTGTCGCTCTTGTTATCTCAGTTGAACCATTAATCGATATGGGTCGTACAGCTCTTAACGTAAGTGGTTCTATGACAGCAGGTCTTATTTCTAGTAAATGGCTTGGTGAATTAGATCAAGATACGTACAATCAAGATGATACAAAAACTGGTGAAATTGCTTCATAATAAAAAGGACGCTAACAAAAACTGTTAGCGTCCTTTTTTAGTTCTTTCCATCTTCCTCTTTTTCTTTTATACATAAGGCATAACATATTGTCTCAAATACTATGTAAAATCTCGTTCTTTATACTTCATTTCTATCTCCTTACACATAGAAAAAGAGAATACAATAACATATTCTCTTTTCTCAAATATACTTCATTATCTCACAGCCCGTCCTTCTCACAAATAACCATTTTGTTCGCACCATTTATGAAATTGTCCTACGTCTACTCCAACTAACACGATATCCTTTAGCTCTACATCAATGATTTGTTCTCCAATTACAATAGCAAACTGCGATTCTAATTTTGTCTCTCTGTTCTTTACAATTCCAATTCGGTTCCGATGCGGTCCATCTTTTATATATGCTTTTTGTCCTACAATATCAAAGTTCAAGTCTCTCACCTCTTTTATTGCGCTTAAATTTGAAATACGAACTCAAATTCGGAAATTTTCCTTTCCTTGCACTATTTCTCTATATATATGACGAAACAATAAAAGAGTCCTCCCTTCTTTACAATTATTTTTTCTTTGTTTCATTTTTGTGATTGAAACGTAAAGTTTATAATAAAATACACTTGGAAGCGCTTTCTATGTAATTTTTTATGTTATAATATATGAGTAGAACTTCGCAAAGAGGGTTAAAAAAAATGAATACAAAAATGATTAAAAAAGTAATTGACGCATTAAAAGTATATGGCTTTCAGAATGTATCATTCTGTGACAAAACGAAACAATTTTTATTTCATAACGAAATGGATATTATGAGCGGCTATGCAGAAATAACATATAGTAGTCAATTTGAAAAATTCAACGTACAAATTCATCCGATTGAAACACATCACCAAGCAGAGTTACAAGAGGTTGAAAGACATATACAGGCCTGTATAAGAAAAGTGGAATATTTAAACGCACTTCTTAGCGGACAAACAAAACTAGATGACAAAATTATTATAATGTAAAAAAAGAACGTATCACGTTCTTTTTTTACATTATACGTTCATCTTTTCCTTCAGTTGTAATCCTGTAATGGATTCTAATACATCCATTGCTTCTCCAAATGTCATATCAAATATCGTCTTATCTTCTATGTATGGAAATTGTCTAAAGCGCTTTTCTAACATTTTCACGGCGTCTGACGTAAAGTGTACACTATCAATGCCAAATTCTGTTTCAAGAAGAACGATCCAATCTAACACATGAAAACCTAATCCATTTACGAATGAAATAAGTTTTTCTTCTGGCTGTGAAGATAAGAATACGTGTCGTTCCATCTCATCGAAAAGTTCTTCACCTAAAACTTCTGCTAATTCATCATCATGTTCGCGTTCAATAATCTCTTCATATCCGTAATCATCCACAAGCTCTTCTACTTCTTCACTATCCTCACAAAGCAATTGACTAAGAACGGCCTCTTTCTTAAATTCACTATTTTGTACAACTTCTAAAAAGCTCGTTTCCCATCCATTTTCTAATTTCATATTATATACTCCTTTATATACGTTTCTTATCATCACTGTTCCCAAAAGATCACTTTTATAACCTTTTAGGTCGTTACTATTATTTCACATGATTCATAACATAAGATGTAAATTCAGTTGCATCTCCTTCAAAAATATTTATTTCTGGCAAATGATAGAACGTTGTTTGAAGCGGGTTTCTTTCATGATATACATATATCTTTTTCTCTAGCGCAATCGCCATTCCAAACTCTGTATGGCTCCCGTTTCCGCCATCTAATACAAGTAAAAAGACATCCGCTTCTTTAATAGCATTCTTTTCTGCCTGCCCAATTTCTCTTAATTGATCTTGATTCACTGCTCTTTCGTTTCTTGTCCAATCATATGTATGGTGCCATCCTGCATGTTTCAGTTCATTTGCTATAGAACGTACAAGATGTTTATTTTGGAATCCTGAGGCGACATAAAAATTCATTTATATACACTCCTTCATTATGTACGGGAAACTCCTTTTAGCGTTAATTGCTATAAACATAATAAAGAACGACTTCAAAAAAAAATCCCCATCTTTAAAACTTATTTGCGTTTAAATGATGGGATTCTTCATGCTCTTCTTTTATTTTCTTCTTTTTATAACTTTCATCAGCTAACATTTCTAGTTCAGCTGTTATTTCTGATTTTTCAAGCTCTCTTTCTTGCGAAAATTTCCTTGAAATATAAACAATAACACTACCAACGTACAACACAAAGCATATAATAAGTGCAGTATTTTCATAGAGACTTAGCTCCAACACAGTCACTCCTAATCCATTCGTATTTTCACGCTTCATTAATTGGAATTTCCCTACTAATCCATTTGTTACCCCGCTATTCGAGGGCAGTAAAACCCCCACCTCAAAATTCAGCAAAAATAAAGAAGTTAGGTGTGGGATTAACTGCCCGTAAAAGCCCAATTGGTTCAACTAATAATCAGTGGGGGATTAACCCC
This sequence comes from Bacillus sp. AY18-3, assembly GCF_008042305.1. Taxonomy (NCBI): domain Bacteria; kingdom Bacillati; phylum Bacillota; class Bacilli; order Caryophanales; family Bacillaceae; genus Bacillus; species Bacillus sp. AY18-3. The sequence continues at coordinate 222,449 of NZ_QKQR01000008.1, forward strand.
TCCCCCACTGATTAAAGTTTCACTTTATTGTAACATAAAAATATCAATCCTTGGAATCTTTCATCCTACTAAAAAAGACATGATTGTTTCATCATGCCTCTGAAATGTGTTGAATGATTGTTTGAATTGCTTCTTTTCCATTATATTTTTTTAGTGCTGTTTTATACATCTCATTATTTTGATTTAATTCTTCGACATGCTTTATAAGTGATTTCACAGTCACATCTTCTTCATACAATACGGAAGCATATCCTTGTCTTTCAAAAGACTCTGCATTTAGTATTTGATCTCCACGACTTGCAAATTTCGATAGCGGAATTAAAACCATCGGCTTTTGCAATGTTAAAAACTCAAAAATGGCATTAGAGCCCGCACGTGAAATAACAAAATCTGTTATCGCTAATATGTCTGGCAGTTCCCCATGTATATATTCAAATTGTTTATATCCTTCTTTATTTTGTAAGCTTTCATCAAGATTACCTTTTCCACAAAGATGAACAATTTGATATTTTTTCAGAAGTTCTGGTAACGCTTCTCGAACCGTTTCATTAATTTTCTTTGCGCCCAAACTTCCTCCCATAATTGTAATAACTGGCTTTTTACGTGAAAAACCTAAAAACACTAAACCTTTTTCACGATTTCCCTTTAGCACTTCTTCACGTACAGGAGATCCTGTATAGATTACTTTTTCTTTCGGTAAATGTTTCGCAGCTTCTTCAAATGTAATAAATATTTTCGAAGCAAAACGGAGCGCAATTTTGTTTGCTAGTCCTGGCGTCATATCAGATTCATGTAATAAAACAGGGACTCTATTTAGCCAGCCTCCAAGTACGACTGGTACAGATACGAAACCACCTTTTGAAAAAATCACATCCGGCTTTAGCTTTCGAATCCTTACATACGCATCCATAACACCCTTCATTACAAGAAAAGGATCTTTTATATTTTTTAAATCAAAATAACGACGTAGCTTTCCACTTGAAATACTATAGTACGGAATGCCTTCCTTTTCTATAATCGTTTTCTCAATCCCTTGATGAGAACCAATATACGAGATATCCCAATTCTGTTCTTGTAAATGTGGAATGATGGCTAAATTAGGTGTTACATGCCCTGCCGAACCGCCACCTGTAAAGACTATTTTCTTCATACGTCTCCCCCTTCTACACTATAATACACTAAAATATCTTGCCTCAGGGTGAGAAAATACCATAGCCGTCACAGATGCTTCTGGCTCCATCATAAATCCTTCTGTTAATGAAATACCTATTTCTTCTGGATGAATAAGGCGAAATAACTTTTCTTGATCCGCAAGTTCTGGACATGCTGGATAACCGAAAGACACTCGTATCCCTCTATATTTCGTACGGAAACGTTCTTCCATCGTCAGTTCTGGTGAATCTGGAATACCCCAGCGATCACGAATGAGCATATGTGTTTTTTCAGCAAGACCTTCTGCTAGTTCAAGCGCTAACGATTGAATGGCATGACTGCGTAAATAATCACCCTTCGCCTTCCACTCTTCAGCAATGTCCCGAACGCCTTCCCCAACCGTAACAGATAGGAAAGCAACATAGTCCATCTCATCTCCAACTGGTCGTAAATAATCACCTAAAGTACGATATGGTGCTTTTCCTTGTCTTGGGAATGTGAAACGCTCTATAACACGCGTATGATCTTCTGGATCATATATTACAATGTTTTGTCCGTCACTTTGCGCTGGGAAAAATTGATACACCGCTTTCGGTTTTAACCAAGATTGTCCTTCCTGCAATAATTCATCTATTAAATCATTTAATTCGTGTGCTCTCTTATCTCCCTCTCGCAAAAGCTTCTTCACATTTCCTTTTAATCCAAGGTGATGTCCAAGTAGCATTTGTCTATTTAAAAATGGAGCGAGATGTGCAACTGGAATATCACGTAATACAATTCGTTTTGTTGAATCAGGCATCATAACCTCTGCCTTCGCTAATGGCTCAATTACTGCTGGAATTTCTACTTTCTTCTCCTCTTTTTTTACGATATGAAGATGACGCTCTTTTTTATCTTGTTTCATCTTCTCACGCTCTTCTTCTTTTTGAAGCTTATTAATAATATCAAGACCAGTCATCGCATCACTCGCATAACATACGAGCCCTTTATATGATGGTGAAATACGATTTTCTGTAAATTTTCTCGTTAACGCTGCCCCGCCTACAACGATTGGAACATCAATATTTGCAGCTTTTAAATCTTCAGCAGTCGTTACCATTTGTTGCGCTGATTTTACTAATAAACCAGAAAGACCAATAATGTCAGGCTTCTTTTCTTGTACTTCTTGAACAATTCGATCCGAACGAACATTGATTCCTAAATTAATAATCTCATATCCGTTATTCGATAAAATAATTTCAACGAGGTTTTTCCCAATATCATGTACGTCACCTTTAACAGTTGCTAATAATACTTTCCCCTTTTTCGCACTCTCGCTAGATTCCATATGTGGCTCTAAATAGCTTACGGCAGCTTTCATACTTTCAGCACTTTGCAATACTTCGGCAACGATAAGCTCATTATTATTAAATAATCGTCCCACCTCATCCATTCCTGTCATAAGTGGGCCATTAATAATATCCAAAGGTTTTCTTCCTTCTGTAAGTGCAAGGCTTAAATCTTCTTGTAGTCCTTGTTTCGTACCTTCTACAATGTAATTTGCCAGCCTTTCATCAAGAGTTAATGTTTCTTGGGTAACGACATCTTTCTTTTTTGCCGCGCGATAAAAATTTGTAAATTCTTCTAACGTCTCTTGCGTCGTTTCAAAAAGTAGTGCATCAGCAAGACGTTTTTCTTCCTCTGGAATTGACGCATACCGTTCTAATTTTTCCGTATTCACAATTGCATAATCTAATCCTGCTTTCGTTGCATGGTATAAAAAGACGGAATTTAATACTTCTCGGCCAGCTGGTGGTAAACCAAAAGATATGTTACTTACACCTAAAATCGTTAAACACTCTGGCAAGGCTTCTTTAATAAGGCGAATTCCTTCTATCGTCGCTGCCGCTGAACCAATATATTCTTCATCACCTGTACCTACAGGAAATACAAGTGCATCAAAAATAATATCTGACGGGCGTATACCATATTTCGTCGTCAATAACTCATAACTTCTTTTCGCGATTTCGAGTTTTCGTTCTGCACTAACCGCCATACCATCTTCATCAATTGTTCCTACAACAATAGCAGCACCATATTTCCGAAGAAGCGGCGTCACTTTTTTAAATCGTTCTTCTCCATCTTCTAAATTAATTGAATTAATAACAGCTTTTCCTTGAATATAAGTAAGAGCTCGCTCCATCACATTTTCATCTGTTGAATCAATCATAATTGGTACTTTTAACACTTTCGTAACTTCTGCCAAGAAGTTTTCCATATCTTCTATTTCATCGCGATCAGGGTCTGCCATACAAATATCAATAATATGAGCATTTTTCTTCACTTGCGCTCTTGCGACTTCAGCAGCCTCTTCAAATTTCCCTTCTGCTACTAATCGTTTAAATTTACGTGACCCAATAACGTTTGTTCTTTCACCAACAAATAATGGTCTCATAGAGTCATCATATTGAAGTGCCTCTAATCCACTAACCCCGTGTCCAGCTCTTTCGTGGTGTTCACGTGGATTAAGAGAAGCTAACGCGGATTTTATTGCTTTTATATGTTCTGGTGTTGTGCCACAACAACCACCGATAATATTAACCCATCCTTCTTCAGCAAATCGCTTCACTTTTTCAGCGAGAGAAGATGGAGATTCATGATAATGTCCATCTTCATCAGGAAGACCTGCATTTGGATAACAAGAAATGTAATACTCCGACAAATCAGATAGTGAACGAATATGGTCTCTCATAAACTCCGGACCGGTCGCACAGTTTAATCCAACAGATAATGGCTTCATATGTTCTACTGATAAGTAAAAAGCCTCAATTGTTTGCCCGGCCAGAGTCGTTCCCATCGGTTCAATCGTTCCTGAAATCATAATAGGTACAATTTTATTTAGCTCATCAAAAGCTGCTTGAATTCCAATATAAGCAGCCTTCACGTTACGCATATCTTGACTCGTCTCAACGAGTAATACATCTACGTCGCCATTCAATAAGCCTCTAGCCTGCCGTGTATAGGCTTCAATTAATTCTTCAAACGTCACACCACCTGTAACACTAATCGCTTTCGTTGTTGGTCCCATTGCTCCCGCAACATATACTTCCTTCCCGCTTGCTTTGACCGCTTGCTTCGCTAAACGTGCTGCCTTCTCATTTAATTCCTCATCTAAATGAGACAACTCATAATCACTTAATACAATGTTTGTCGCCCCAAATGTATTTGTTTCAATAATATCTGCTCCAGCTTCAATATAAGCTTTATGAATCTTTAAAATGACATCAGGCCTTGTTTCTACTAAATATTCATTACAGCCTTCGTACTCTTCTCCTCCGAAATCTTCCGCAGTTAAGTCCTCTTGCTGGATCATTGTTCCCATTGCACCATCTAATATTAAGATGTTATTTTGTAATTTTTCTTCTATACATTTCATCAATTAATACCTTCTTTCACTTCTTGCTTTTCTCTCACATATTTAACAAGATGTTCTGTAATTTCATATTTTAGAAATGGTGTAATAAGATAAATGCCGTTAAAATATTTCATCGCCGCATCGATCAATTCTTGTGAAATGCGAATCCCTTCTTCAATTGCTGCCTCTTTCGTTTCATGTCCATCCATTCTCTCCCTTATTTCTTCAGGTAGAGTAATACCCGGTACCTCAAAATGAAGGAAATCTGCATTCCTTTTACTTATTAATGGCATAATCCCAATAAAAATAGGTTGTTCCAAATGCTTCGTCGCTTCATACACTTCTTCAATTAACGCGATATCATAAATTGGCTGAGTTAAGAAATATTCCGCTCCAGCATCTATTTTCCGTTCCATTCGCTTAACCGCTGCTTTTAAATGTCTTACATGCGGATTAAACGCACCTCCCACTGAAAACCTTGTTGCTGGACCAATTGATTTCCCTAAAATCGAGCGCCCGTCGTTCATTTCTTTAATCATTTTAATGAGCTCAATAGAGGACAAATCATATACAGAAGTGGCACCTGGAAAATCACCAACGCGTGCTGGATCCCCAGTTAAAGCTAACACCTCTTCCATACCTAACGCTGATAGGCCTAGTAAATGAGATTGTAGTCCGATGACGTTATGGTCTCTACACGTTAAGTGCGTCAATACCGGAATATCGTGCTTCGTTAATAATGCCCCCATTGCCATATTCGAGATGCGAGGCGATGCTAATGAATTATCTGCTAGAGTAATAGCATCTGCCCCAGCTCTTTTCAATGCTCTTGCGCCTTCAAAAAATCGCTGCGTATCTAACGTTTTCGGTGGATCTAATTCCACTACTACTGTCGTTTGTTTTTTTGCTTTCTCTGCTAATGTGACATGAGCTTTTGAACGTTTCTCGTGTGTATGAACTACTTTCGGTCTTTGAATCGTATCCTTTTCTATTACAGGTGTAACATTTGCAATTGCACGTTTCATACTTTCAATATGTTCTGGAGTCGTGCCACAACAACCACCTAATAACCGAATACCTTGCTCAATAAATTTCGGTGTCATCGCTTCGAAATAAGCTGGACTTCCCTCATATACGTAACGTCCCTCCACATAATTTGGGAGACCTGCATTCGGATATGCTGACAAGTAGCCATTTTGCGGAATCGATATCATTTTAAAAGCTTCCGTCATGTGAAGTGGCCCTAGTTGACAGTTCAATCCAACGACATTTGCACCGTAATCTAAAAGCTGTTTTAATATTTCATTTACATCATTTCCATTTTGAGTTGTACCTGCCTCATGCAATGCTAATTGAGCTACAATTGGAATATTCGTTTGTTTTCGTAACACCTGAACAGCATGAAGTAATTCAAACTCATCATAGAAAGTTTCTAATAGCAGTCCATCAACCTGTTCTTCTAGTAATGCACTAGCCTGTTCCAGTAACATAAATTCTCTTTCCATATCAGTTGTCGTAACAGCTCCGATATGTTTCATACCACCAATTGTTCCTAAAATTGCATTTCTGTCTGTAACAGATGCTTTCGCCAGTTTTACTGCGGCTCTATTAATTTCAGTAACTTGATTTTCTAAACCATACATACGCAATTTCGCTTCATTTGCTCCGTACGTATTTGTTTGAATCACATCAGCCCCAGCAGCTACATATTGTTTATGAATCGATATAATTAAATCTGGATCAGATATATTCAATTCTTCAAAACTACTTTGCAAACCATGTGAATGTAATAACGTCCCAACCGCACCATCACCTATTACAATTCCTTTTGATAATAAATCTAGTAATTTCACAAATCTCCCTCATTTCTATCAATATAAAAACCCCCTCTTCACTTTGAAGAGGGGGACATAATTGTTCCTCCTCTTATTATGCAAAACATTCGTTTTGCAGGTATTAGCACCGTTTCAAACATTTCGTTTGAAGGTTGCCGGGTTTCACAGGGCCTTTCCCTCCACCGCTCTCAATAAGAGTTTGTCTTTATTATTTTATTTATGTAGCTAAAAGGAAATACGTTCCCCTTTTAACAATGTTTGTTAATTTTTTAATAAATTTAGCATGCACAAATGCAAAAGTCAATGACACTTGCGGAAAAATAAAAATTATTTAAAATAAAGTTGCAATTCAATTATCTTTTGTTGTAAAGTTAAAAACATAATAAAAATTTCATACGAACATTCTTATCTAGAGAGGTAGAGGGACTGGCCCTATGACGCCTCAGCAACCATTAACATTTGTTAATAAGGTGCTAATTCCAGCAAATTGTGAAAGATTTGACAGATGAGAAGAAGACTCTATTCAAACCGAAAGCCTTCTTCTTTAGAAGGCTTTTTTTATTTTACCCCGCTATTTGAGGGCAGTAAGATTCCCAACTCAAAATTCAGCTAGAACAAAGAAGTTAGGTGGGAATCGATTGCCCGTAAAAGCCCGATTGGTGAGGGCTGATAATCAGTGGGGATGCCCCCTCACTGATTAAAGTTTCACTTTACATTCACTTAATTGTTAATTTAAAAAGGAGGAATTTTCACATGTCAACTATTGAAACAAAACTAGCACAAATCGGAAACCGGAGCGAAACTACAACAGGAACTGTTAACCCACCTGTTTATTTTTCAACTGCTTATCGTCACGAAGGAATTGGTAACTCTACTGGCTTTGACTATTCACGAACTGGCAATCCAACTCGCGGTCTTTTAGAGCAGGCAATCGCAGACTTAGAGTACGGTGAACAAGGTTATGCCTGTAGTTCAGGGATGGCAGCTGTTCTCCTCGTCCTTTCCCTATTCCGTTCCGGAGACGAACTTATTGTATCTGAAGATTTATACGGGGGCACTTATCGATTATTTTCTGAGCACGAAAAAAAGTGGAATGTTCGATGTAGATACGTAAATACACAATCTATTAAACAAATTGAGCAAGCTATCACAACTGAAACGAAAGCTATTTTCATAGAAACTCCAACTAATCCGTTAATGCAAGTTACTGATATTGCCGCTGTCGCAACTGTAGCGAAAAGACACGGACTACTTCTTATTGTAGACAACACATTCTATACGCCTTATATACAGCAGCCATTAACAGAAGGTGCCGACATTGTACTTCATAGCGCAACGAAATATTTAGGGGGACATAACGATGTCCTAAGCGGACTTGTCGTTGCAAAAGGAAAGGAACTTTGTGAGGAAATCGCTCATTATCATAATGCCTCTGGTGCGGTCTTAAGTCCATTTGACTCATGGCTATTAATTCGTGGTATGAAAACGTTAGCGCTTCGCATGAGACAACATGAAGAAAATGCAAAAGCAGTTGTTGCTTATTTAAATGATGAAGACGGGGTGACAGATGTATTTTATCCTGGAAGAGGCGGCATGATCTCATTTCGTCTGAAAGATGAAACATGGATTAATCCATTCTTACAATCTTTATCCTTAATTACATTTGCTGAAAGTCTTGGTGGTGTTGAAAGTTTAATGACGTATCCAGCAACGCAAACACACGCTGATATTCCTGAAGAAATCAGAACAGCAAACGGTGTATGTAATCGTCTTCTGCGATTTTCCGTTGGCATTGAAAATAGTAACGATTTAATTCAAGACTTAAAGCAAGCTATTAAACTTGTAAAAGAAGGTGTAAGAATATGAGTTATTCTATAGATACACTCTTACTGCACAACCAATATAAACATGACTCACAAACAGGAGCTGTTAACGTTCCCATCTATAATACATCAACATTCCATCAGTTTGATGTAGATACGTTCGGAAAATATGACTATAGTCGCTCTGGTAATCCAACTCGTGAAGCTCTTGAAGATATCATTGCTTTATTAGAAGGAGGAACAAAGGGATTTGCCTTCGCATCAGGAATTGCAGCGATTTCTACTGCATTCCTCCTTCTTTCACAAGGCGATCACGTACTCATTTCAGAAGACGTATACGGAGGAACTTACCGAATTATAACTGAAGTGCTCTCCCGTTACGGTGTGTCACATACATTTGTTGATATGACAAATGTAGAAGAAATAAAGCAAAACATTAAGCCAAACACAAAACTCTTTTATGTGGAAACACCCTCTAATCCACTTTTAAAAGTGACAGATATTCGTGCTGTTTCTAAACTTGCAAAATCTATTGACGCCCTTACTTTTGTTGATAATACATTTTTGACACCACTATTTCAGAAACCACTTGATCTTGGCGCCGATGTCGTTCTTCATAGTGCCACAAAATTCATTGCCGGTCATAGTGATGTTACTGCCGGATTAGCGGTTGTAAAAGATGCCGAACTCGCTCAAAAACTTGGATTTTTACAAAATGCATTCGGCGCTATTTTAGGTCCTCAAGATTGTTCTCTCGTACTTCGCGGTCTAAAAACATTGCATGTACGTCTTAAGCATTCAGCTGCAAACACCAATAAAATTGCACATTATTTACAAGAGCACGCTAAAGTTAAAAATGTCTATTATCCTGGCTTACAAACACATCTTGGATTTGATATTCAACAATCTCAAGCTACATCAGCTGGAGCTGTCCTATCTTTCACCTTACAATCAGAAGACGCACTCCGCCAATTTTTATCAAAAGTAAAATTACCTGTCTTTGCAGTTAGTTTAGGAGCTGTCGAATCGATTCTTTCCTACCCAGCTAAAATGTCACATGCAGCACTGTCGCAAGAAGCTCGTGATGAAAGAGGGATTTCTAATTCATTACTTCGGTTATCTGTCGGCCTTGAAAATGTTGACGATTTAATATCCGATTTTGAAAATGCCCTTTCTTATGTAGAAGAACCTGTAAATGCATAGAATGAAAAGAAGATATGAAATTAAGTTTTCATATCTTCTTTTTTATGCCATTAAGTATATTTTTTACTTTTCGTATAGTTCATAAAAAAACGAAAGAGCACCATCTATTTCTAAATAATGAATTAATTGATATATTAAGAAGTAAAAAAGGGGCAAAAATAATGGATACTTGTGCAGATGTTTTAATCGTTATCGATTTACAAAATGGAGTATGTTATAGCGAAGAGCATTTATTCGATTTACAAAATTTACTTACAAAAGTAAATAAAAGAATTTCTTCATACAGAAAATCAAATAAACCAATCATTTTTATTCAACATTATGATGATGATTTAGTACCCGAAACAGAACTTTGGGCTATTCATGCTGATCTAGATGTTCAGGAACAAGATTTTTTTGTAAGAAAAACACATGCCAATTCATTTTATAAAACAAACTTGAAAGAGATTTTAGAACAATTATCTGTACACCGTATTGAATTTTGTGGTGCCCAAACAGAGTACTGTATGGATGCTACGATTAAATTTTCCCATGGACTAGAATACGAAAACTTCATGGTACAGAAAGCAACCTCTACGTTAAATAATCCATTTATGTCCGCAAAAGAGACAATTGATTTTTATGAAAATATATGGAACCGCAGATTTTTAAAGCTGATAAAAGATGAAATCTAGAATATATAACTAATGTCTTGGTAATTCTAAAATTTATCAGCTATACTCAAATATTTTGTTATCACCATAAAGAAGCTGACTACATTCAGCTTCTTTTCTTTTAACCTGTTTTATATTCTATATATAACATTATAA